>DAOPKR010000236.1:0-1847 GCA_035391305.1 Draconibacterium sp. | reverse complement strand
TCAAATGTTCCAAACTGTCAGCGGGATGCCTTTGAGGCGCTTCAAACGTTCCAAATTGTCAGCGGGATACCTTTGAGGCGCTTCAAATGTTCCAAACTGTCAGCGGGATGCTTTTGAGGCGCTTCAAACGTTCCTTTCAGCTGGTGCGGCTCTGCGACCCGTGTCTTGCTTTGGAAAAGCAAAAAGTTAAATATTATTTATGATGGAAACATTCAGTCAGATTCAAAATTTCCGGCAGGTAAAAGGATTATGTTCCAGTCTTTCGACTGGGGCACCGATTGCAAATCGGCGCCAACTGGGGCTGGCAAGTCGGAAATAAGGATGAAATCCATTTGCTCAAGCCATTTGCCCTGTTTTGACTGTTTGGGTCAAAAATCCTGTTTAGCCGCCAGGCCCTGTTTATCCTTAAACTCAAACAGCCGGTTTAAAAACTCGGGAACGCTGCGGGCTGCAATGGCGCTTGGTGAATTGGAAAGATAAACAATTCCAAAGTTTTCTTCTTTGCACAAAGCAATTTCGGCGCGATAACCTTTTACATAACCTCCGTGGTAAGCAATTTTTCTTCCTTTGTAATCTACAATTCTCCAGCCTATTCCGTATGCCTTTGAATCAACTTTTTCCCACTGCGAAAAATAACCGCGGCTCAGGTTGGTTTCAATTTGCGGGGTGAATATCATTTCTTCAGCACGGGTACTGATTTTAGTTGTGTCGCTTAACAACGTGAGAAGAAAATTTTTCATGTCAGAAATACTTGCATTGACACCGGCAGCCGGAGTGGTATTATAATAGCGGTCGTTCATTTTTATTGGGGTTACACCTGAATGCGGCAACGCTTTGTTTTCGCTGTTTTTAAATTCTTCAAATCCTGTTGAGGCATCGTCCATTCCAAACGGGATAAAAAGTTTTTCTTTTAAAATGTCGCTGTAATTTTTCCCGGTTTTGTATGCGACCACCGAATCATACAAACTAAACATTACGTTTTGGTATGAATACAATTCACCGGGGTTTGAAGTTGTGTTTGCCACGGGGAGTTGGCTCATTATCTGACAAAGCGGGATTTTTTGTTCCACCAGGTCATCATATGCATGCGCAACAAGTCCGGAGGTGTGGCTAAGTATATTTTTTATTCTGAGTTCATTAGTTATCGACTGGCTTTTGAAATGGAGCCCGGGAATGTAATCGGTAACTTTATCGTCCATGCAAATGATATTTTCATCGGCAAGCATTCCGGCCAAAACGCCGCAAATTGGTTTTGAAACCGATGCCAGCCTGAAAATTGTGTTTTCATCGATTGAATCTTTTGTTCTTGCTTTTCGCAAACCAAAACATTTTTGCAGCACAACCTGGTTGTTGTAAACTATTGCAACGGCGGCCCCAACTGTGTTTGATACTTTTATTTCGGCAGAAATCAAACTGTCATATTCGACCAAAATATTTTCAATGTCAATTGGTTCGGGAATTGAGGATATTAACAGAGAATCATGTTCGGGCAATGATTCAGGAACTGACTGAACATGCTGTTGTCCTGAAACAAAAAGTACAAGTAAAATAATTCCAACTATCCCGAAAAAAGAGGTTTTCTTCATAAGTCTGTTTTTTTGCTGAACAAAAAGCAAATTCAGCTATAATTTAAAGTCGTGCAAATTAAAAATCATAAAACGTAAAAAGGAAAAATCTGGTACTGATTTTTCCTTTTTTATCAAGAATACGTTGTTAATTCTTTTATTTCAACCTCAAATACGCTTCTTTTATTTCGTTGTAAGTAGCATCGCTGATTTTGTACATTGGCGAGCGCAGTTCGTTTTCAATGGTTCCCTGGAAGTGCATTAAAGCTTTAATTCCGCCCG
>DAOPKR010000235.1:0-2204 GCA_035391305.1 Draconibacterium sp. | reverse complement strand
GCTGACAGAGAGTGGAAATAAAAATTCTGGTTTGAAGACTCAAACCGGAATTTTTATTTTCCCATTGGCAATTCGACATCCAAATCTTTGCAGATTTTTTCTGCAATAAATTGCTTAATTTCGGGATGCCGTGGTATTGCAGTTATTTTTCCTGATTTTGGATTAAAATATATAGTGTGTCTCCCACCTTCGCGAAGTAAATAGCATCCGTTTTTTAATAAATGTTTTATAAGCTTGGATCGTTTCATTCAGAAAAATGAAGGGTTTCTCTGTGACTTTTTGTTCCTTTTACAATATTTTTTTGAGAAAGAATTTTATTTGTTTCCAAAATCATTTGTAGGGCTTCCTTTAAATTCTCCTTTGCCTCTTCCAAAGTTTCTCCCTGGGAGTTTGCACCGGGAATTTCTTCTACATATGCAGAATAGCCTCCTTGTGGATCTTCAACAAAAACCGCTGTAAATGATAAATTATTTAAATACATTTTTTGAAATATTTCTATAAAAATACAAAATTAATTTAACGATCTTAAAAATCCTCTTATCATAAAAACAGCAAATACACAAATCGTTAAACACAATGACCATCCAACGACTAACAAAAAGTAAGCATCTCGATTGAGTATCGGAAATTCCATGAATTCAGATAAAACAGCTAAAGAAAAGTAAGCGCCAACGATAAACATCAACAATCCCAAAATAAAATTTACCCAACTAAATTGAAAAAGAAATTGAATTAAGAAAATAAATATTGCAACAAGCACATAATGGTCGATTGTTGAAAATCCGCCTCCTATAATATAAGAGGTAAGAAACAGGATAAAAATTACACAAGCAATTCGACTTGCCAGATATCTCTTTTCGAATAACTTAATTTTTAGAATTTTTAATACCTGAATATTCATAGTTGTAAGATTTAGTTTTTATACAAACGTAAATCATCAAACTATTATTTTAACAGGTTGCCGATATTAATCTTTGAATTAACTTTCAGTTAAGAACCAACAACTTCTTTACTAACAGTTGTCTGCCGAACTTTACTCCCCGGATAAACTTTCAATGCTTCTTCCAGAATTTTCAGGCAGATTGCCAGATCTTCCTTTTTCAAAACATACGCAATTCGAACCTGGTCGATACCGTTTTTTGGATCGGTGTAAAAACCTGTGGCCGGCGCCATAAATAAAGTCTGGTTTTCATACTCAAAATCCGATAAAAGCCAGGCACAGAATTTATCAGCATCGTCAACAGGAATCTTGGCAACCGTGTAAAACGCACCCATCGGAATTGGCGAGTAAACTCCTTCAATGCGGTTTAACCCGTCAATTAAAAACTTGCGCCGGTTCACATATTCATTGTAGTTGTTCAGCATATATTTCGGGTCGGCATCAATTGAAGCTTCGGCTGCAATCTGTCCAATTAAGGGTGGACTTAAACGGGCCTGGCAAAATTTCATCACATTCCGACGAACTTCGGCATTTTTTGTAATCAATGCTCCAATACGCAAACCACATTCACTGTATCGTTTCGAAACTGAGTCGATTAATACCACATTCTGCTCAATTCCTTCGAGATGAAAGGCTGAAATATACGGAGCTCCGGTATAACAAAACTCACGGTAAACTTCATCGGAAAAGAGGTATAGATCGTATTTTTTTACGAGGTCGCGAATGGCGTCCATCTCTTCCTGTGTATATAAATAACCGGTTGGGTTGTTGGGATTACAAATCAAAATCCCCTTTGTTTTTGGGGTAATCAGCTTTTCAAACTCTTCAACAGGCGGCAGGGCAAAACCTGTTTCAATGCTCGAAACCAGCGGTTTAATTTTTGCACCTGCAACAATCGCAAAAGCTTCGTAATTGGCATATGCCGGTTCCGGAACCAAAATTTCATCTCCCGGATCGAGACAGCTCATAAAAGCAAAAGTTACAGCTTCACTTCCTCCGGTTGTAATAATTATATCATCAATTGTTACTTCAATATCAAACCTTTTGTAATAGCCAACAAGTTTACTTCGCAACGAACGAATTCCTTCACTTGGTGAGTATTCAAGTATTTTTCTTTCAATGTTCCTAATTGCATCCATCGCCACCTGCGGTGTTGGTAAATCAGGTTGCCCGATATTTAAATGAAACACTTTCCTTCCCTTCTCTTTTGCTTTTTCGGCCAAAGGTGCTAACTTTCTGATTGGTGAATCGGGCATTATTTTAC
>DAOPKR010000234.1:0-2245 GCA_035391305.1 Draconibacterium sp. | reverse complement strand
AATTTTCTGATCCCTCAACCATTCTTACAGATTCCGAAACCTGTATTACAGGAAGTGCATTTCCTTTATTCAAGGCAGTATCAAAACAATTTTCAATGGTTTTTTCAGAAACAAGTGGCCGAACACCATCGTGGATAAAAACAATTCCTTCACCAGGAATTAACTCCAACCCGTTTTTTACTGAATCAAAACGCGTTTCGCCACCAAATGCTATTTTATGTTCAAACTCGAACTTGTGTTTTTTACATAGTAAATTCCAGAATTCAATTTGTTTTTTGGGGAGAACAAGAATAAATTCAATTTGCCGATCATAGCGTATAAATGCGTCAAAAGTGTGCATCAAAACCGGGCGGCTGTTAATCTCAAGAAACTGTTTCGGTATATTATTTTTCATGCGGCTTCCACTTCCTCCGGCAACTATTAAGGCAAACTTTTTCATTGTGGCTTTGTTAATCTGTACATTTACACCTGTAAAAATAATTTAAATATTTTCAGCATGGATAAAGTCCTGGATTTTCTGACCGATCTGTCGGTAAACAACAACAGAGAGTGGTACAATGCCAACAAAAAAAGATATGAGGAAAGTCGTGAAAAAATACTTTTCTTAACCGATGTTTTAATAAATGAGATTCGGAAGTTTGATTCCGAGATTCCTGCTTTGGCCCCAAAAGATTGTGTTTTCCGGATTTTCAGGGATGTGCGTTTTTCAAATGATAAACGCCCGTATAAAACAAATTTTGGTGCTTTTATTGCCAAAGGTGGAAGAAAAAGCATGAACGCGGGTTATTATTTTCACATTGACCCGGCAGGAAGTTTTGCCGGTGGGGGTGTTTATATGCCACCCGCTGAACCACTAAAAGCAATTCGGGAATATATTGCTGAAAATGGTGAAGAGTTTATTGATATAATTCAGGATAAAAACTTCAGAAAAATTTATCCTGAAATGATGGACGATAAATTAAAAACAAATCCGAAAGGATTTTCAAAAGACCATGAATTTATTGATTTGTTGAGATACAAGTCATTTGTGTTTTCCAACCAGTTTAGCAAAGCACAAGTATCAGCCAATAATTATATTGAGCTTTTGGTTCAATCGTTTAAAACTTTACACCCGGTTAACAGGTTTTTGAATGCTGCGTTGGACAAAAATCTTTAGAAAAAGTATGAAATAAAGGGTAACCTTTCAACGTTACATAGAATATATATAATATAAGACCCATATTTTTTATCTTCCCGATTCAAAATATACCCCGGTCGTCCTGACTGGGGTTTTTTATTTTCCTAAACCAGTTTCATAATCCTTTCTACGTTATCGTTAACCTGTTCAATGCTTTCCATGCCAATTGTCATGCAATCCACATTTCCGCTTTTTATTACATATTCGAGTGATTTCTGACGTTGATCTTCTTTGGTAAGTTCTCCGCATCCAAAAATTTTCATGCCAATAATTCCTTTTCCGTTTTCTTTGGCGCGTTTTAAAACGGCCATTATATCAGGGGGTGTTCCGTCCATTTTGGCTCCATCGTGATTGATACGCGCCAATAAAACATCGGCCCATGAACTTTCTGCTGCAACTTGCATTGCTCCAAAATCATGACACGACAACCCAACCTGCTTAATTATCCCTTTTTGTTTAGCCTCGCTGTATTCATCCATGTAACGTTTGTATTCATCGGGCCATTTGCTGTTTACCATGCAGTGGAGCAGTAATATGTCGATATAATCGGTATTGAGTTCTTTTCGAAATCTGTCGATACTTTTTTGGAACGGTTCAGTTTTATACCAACCTTCATGATCGTAAACCATTATTTTTGAAAGCAGGGTTACATTTTCGCGTCCAACTTTTTTCATTGCCTTTCCCACAAATTCATGGGTTCCGTACATATCAGCAGTTTCAAAAAATTTCACTCCCCTATCGAAAGCATGTTGTGCCAATTGTACAAATTTATCTTCTCCCAGTTTCTTTTGGCTCGAAGTTCGTTTCCATCCGAAAGAACCTGTTCCCAAAGCCAGGCGAGGCACTTTCAAATTGGTTTCACCCAGACTGACAACATCAATAAAAGCATTCGATGCCGGTGTGAAACTCAGGTTTATTATCCCGGTAGTTGCAGCAATTGCACCGCCCACACCCAATGCACTTTTATGTAAAAAACTTCTGCGATTAATATCTTTCATTCCAATTCATTTTTCTCAGTGTCAAGATAGTAATTTATAAACAATCTACTAAATAACCATTTCACATAAT
>DAOPKR010000233.1:0-2317 GCA_035391305.1 Draconibacterium sp. | reverse complement strand
AAAATTTCATGGTCGCAACTTTCCGAAATTCTTGCAAATAAAGATAGCCTGGAATACACAGTACTTTCAAAAATAAGGATTCCTCGTTTGATTTTAGCCATTTCCGCTGGTGGTGCGCTAAGTTTGTCGGGCGCAATTTTACAGGGCATCTACCGCAATCCACTGGTTGAACCTTACACATTGGGGATTTCGGGAGGCGCAGCTCTGGGGATTTCAATTGCGGTAGTTTTTGGATTTTACTCAGCAAGTTTTGTGATACTTCCATTATTTGGTTTTGCCGGTGCAATTATCACCCTGTTTTTTGTCTATTTTCTAAGTGTCCGCAAAGAAGGACTGAGCATCAACAGCATGTTGCTGGTGGGTGTGATGGTAAGTTTTGTTGCTTCATCAGGCATGATGTTTTTAATGTCGATTACTTCGACTGATAACATTCAAAGCATCATTTTCTGGGTTATGGGTTCGCTTGACGAATCAAATATAATGCTCATAAAAGTTGCATTTTACGCGGCTATTTCAGGTTTGGTTTTAACTTACTTTTTTGCGCAGCCGCTCAATGCGCTTCGTTTGGGCGAAGTAAAGGCCAAACATTTGGGGATCAATACAAATGTCACGGTAAAATTGCTGTTTTTTGTTGCTTCGCTGTTAACCGGTGTGGCAGTTGCTGTGGCAGGTGTTATTGGTTTTGTGGGGCTTGTAATTCCACACTTAATCAGGCTGATAATTGGCAATGATTACCGCATTATTATTGGCAGTTCATTTTTGGGCGGGGCAATTTTCCTGATTCTCTCTGATACAGTTGCCCGTACAATCATTTCGCCCAACGAATTGCCAATCGGGGTTATTACCGGATTTGTTGGCGGGCTTGTATTTATTGTGGTTTTAAGCCGTTCAAAATCGAATTTTAAATTGAATTAAAATGAATATTTGAGATTGTTGCATTTTTAAGATAATTTTGTTCTAAAACTTCGATATGCCAAAATTGTACTAATATTTCGGGTTGATAATTCTATTCTATTCCAATGAACATGAACCAATCCATGTCCATTGTAAATATCAGGATAAGGAAAGTAAGGCTGAAATTATTTTTGAGAACGGAAAATTCGTTGAGGTAAGGATTTCGGAGGTTAAAGGTAAAGAACTATTGGATATAAATAATCGTAAAAAATTTGGAAAATTTGTTGAGTTTTATTGGGATGATATAGTGCGAAAATGGGTTGATTTCTTTGTGTACAACAAAGTAGTGGTAGCTGAAAAAATAACAAAAAAACTTTAAATCATGGTAATTTCAATAGATAAGGCAGTATATAAGAGTGATTATATTATCAATATCAAATTTTCAGATGGTGTTGAAAAAAATATAGATTTTGGCGATTTTCTAAAAAATGCAAAAAATCCCATGACTAAAAAATATTTGGATATGGAATTATTTAAAACATATTCAGTTGATTATGGTGATTTAAACTGGAATGATTTTGAAATGTGCTTTCCGTTATGGGACTTATATGAAGGCAAAATTTAAATTCATTAACTCAAAAACTTAATTCAATTCGATTTTATTAATCTGAAAATCTTGAAAGTTGTCCAACTTTTTCAAAATAGAAGATTTCTCCTGCGGTTATCCCGGCAGATTTGTTTTAAACAATATCAGTTTTGAAATTGAAAAAGGTCAGTTTGTAGGAATTATTGGACCAAATGGTTCGGGTAAAACCACGCTTTTTAAAGGAATTTCGGGTGAACTGCCAACTTTGACAGGCAACTCAAAGTTAAATGGCCGGCAGATTCAAAAAATGAACCTGCGTGAAAAAGCCCAAAACATTGCCGTGGTTACACAGAATATTGAAGTTGGAAATATGACAGTTGAAGAATATGTTTTGATGGGTCGAATGCCCTATCGCAAACAGTTCCAGTTTTTTGAAACCGCTGAAGATTTTGCCATTGCCGAAAAATATATTCAGTTAACAGGTATTTCTGAGTTGCGTGATAAAAATATGAATTCACTAAGTGGTGGTGAACAGCAACTTGCCGGAATTGCCCGCGCGTTGACCCAGGAACCTGAGTTATTACTCCTCGATGAACCCACTTCGCACCTTGATATTACCCACCAGGTTCAAATCCTGAACTTAATCCGCCGTCTTAGCGAAAATCTTGGATTAACTGTTTTAATGATTATTCATGATTTAAATCTTGCGGGAGAATATTGCGATTCGTTAGTTATGATGCAGAAAGGAGCGATCCGTAAAAAAGGCTCACCGCACGAAGTTTTAAATTATCAGGATATTGAAGCTGTTTACGATACGGTTGTAATCACCCGCACAAA
>DAOPKR010000232.1:0-2468 GCA_035391305.1 Draconibacterium sp. | reverse complement strand
TATCAAGCATAATTACATCAGTAATCATTACCGCGAGAAAAATAATCATGATTTCGGAGAAGAAAAACATGTCGGGGTGGAAAATCCCTTTCCGGGCAACCTCCATCATTCCATTTGAAAATGAAGCTCCGATAAAAACCCCAATTGCGGCCATCGTGAATATTAACCACTTTGGCGCTGCTTTTGAGCCCACTGCCGAATTTAGAAAATTTACAGCATCGTTGGCTACTCCAACCACCAAATCGGAAGCTGCCAGTGCAAACAATACAACTACAAGGATTATGTAAAAACTTTCCATATATAGTTTATTTAGTTACGCCGCCAAAAATAGATTTAAAGAAATTACCAATTCTTATATTAATATTAAAAAAATATTAATATTGAATGAAATTACTGTTAATCAATGTATAACATTTATTTTCTAATTTTACGCGGCAAACAAAGATAACAATGACTAAATTTACTTCACGCCAGGTTGTAGTATTTCTTGCTTTATTTTTAACCACAATCGTGGGACTTGGCTGGTACTACTTATATTTTACAGAGTTTTCATTTATTTTTATGATTCTGGGGTTAATATTTTTCTTCCTCATTGCATTTTATATCATTCAGTTTGCCATAAATAAATTCATTCTCGAAAAAATCAGACCCATTTATAAAATTATTGATTTCGTTCCCGAAAAGGAAAAGGAATGGAAACTGAAACTAAAACCTGGTTTTGTTGAGCTTGCCGATGTGGAGCACGATGTGGAAGAATGGGCGCACAACCAGTTACAGGAAATTGAGCGCCTTAAGGAACTTGAGCGTTATCGAAAGGATTTTGTTGGAAATGTTTCGCACGAACTAAAAACCCCGATTTTTAATATTCAGGGTTATATACTAACATTGCTCGAAGGTGGATTGGAAGACCCAAATATCAACAAATTATATCTTACCCGAACCGAAAAAAGCATCGACAGGATGATATCGATTGTGGAAGACCTTGAATCCATCAACAAACTTGAAACCGGTGAATTAAAACCGCAATTCAGTGTTTTTGATATCGTGAAAATTGTTGAGGATGTTTTTGATATGGAACAGCGGCTTTCGAAAGAACGAAAAATTTCGCTGATGTTTAATGACAAACCCGACAAACCCTTAATGGTAAAAGCTGACAGGAAAAGAATAATAGAAGTGCTTACCAATTTGGTTATAAATGCCATAAAATATGGGAAAAAGAATGGATTTGTGAAAGTTGGATTCTATGATTTTGACGATAAGATAATGATTGAAGTTACCGATAACGGGATTGGGGTTGACAAAAAAGATTTGTCGCGCATTTTTGAACGTTTTTTCCGTGTCGATAAATCAAGATCGCGTGAACAGGGCGGAACCGGGCTTGGTCTTTCAATCGTTAAACATATTATTGAGGCACACAATCAAACCATAAATGTTCAGAGTGTATTAAATGAAGGCACCACCTTTACCTTTACACTTGAAAAAGCCAAATATTAGCCTAACTTTGTTTACTTAAAATTTCAATTATGGATGATACAATTTTTAAAATTCTTTTGGTTGACGACGAAGAAGATATCCTTGAGTTTATCAGTTACAACCTCGAAAAAGAAGGGTACAAAGTATTTACAGCCAAAAACGGTATTGAAGCATTAAAATCTGCCCAAAAAAATATACCCCATCTTGTAATTCTTGATGTAATGATGCCCGAAATGGATGGAATTGCAGCCTGCGAAGAAATGCGTAAAATTCCTGCACTCGACAATACAATTATCGCATTTTTAACAGCCCGTGGCGAAGATTATTCACAGGTAGCCGGGTTTGATGCCGGTGCCGATGATTACATTACAAAACCGGTTAGGCCAAAAGTGTTGGTAAGCCGTGTAAAAGCACTTTTAAAACGTACGGGTGAAACAACTGTTGCTCCGATTCCGGTTAATGAAAATACGGTGAATGTTGGTAATCTTGTTATCGATAAAGAAAGGTATCTGATCAGAATCAACAATATTGAAATGATACTTCCAAGAAAGGAATTTGAATTGTTGTCACTTCTGGTTTCGAAACAGGGAAAAGTATTTACCCGTGAAGAAATTTACCATTCGGTTTGGGGCGAAAATGTTGTGGTTGGCGACCGTACAATCGATGTTCATATCAGAAAACTTCGCGAAAAAATTGGAAACGACCACATTAAAACCTTAAAAGGAATTGGTTACAAGTTTGTTGAATAACCAGGAGACTGTTTTGATTTTTATTTATTTGTTCCGTTAGGAACAAAATATGGGTAGAAACAAAGCAAATTGGTTAGTGTTTTGTCCCATCCGGGACAAAATTTATCATGTGTTTCAATTTTTCTACTCATCTGTATTCCCTGCGGGAAATTTCAAAACAGTCTCTTAATTCAGGATAAATATATTAGAAGAAACCTGTTTTTAAAAGCAGGTTTTTTTATTTCAAAATTTGAACCTTTTTATATC
>DAOPKR010000231.1:0-2485 GCA_035391305.1 Draconibacterium sp. | reverse complement strand
CATTGTTTTTACTTCGCCAAAATAGTATTTGTTAATGGCTGAATTTCCCAATTCAAAATTGATATTGCAAAAAGCGGTTTCCCTTATTTCGGCGAACGGATTTGCTTTTTTTATCTCTAAACGAATGTTTTCAAGATTGTTTACGGCCAAATCAGTTTTGTTGATTACCACAACGTCTGCCATGCGGATTTGGTGAGAAACTCTTTGTTTCATCAACCCGGCTTTTGCAAAATTTTGTGCATCAACAATACACCAGTTGGATGCCAGGTAGATTTTTTTTGAAAGGTTTCCGTCTGAAACTACTTCTGAAATTGAGGTTGTGTCTGAAAGTCCGGATGCTTCAATTATAACGACGTCAGGTTTGTATTCATCTATGAAATTTTCGAGAGACCGAACGAAATTGCCCAGCAGACAAATGCAGAACACCGAACCGTTATTTATTTCAAGCAAAGAGAAATTTTTTCCCGACTTTTTCAGTTCAGCGCCATCAATATTGGCAGGGGCAAATTCATTTTGGATTATACCGATTTTTATATCATCGGAATATTTTTCAATGATGCGTTTCAAAAAAGTGGTTTTTCCACTTCCTAAAAAACCTGAGATGATATGGAATGGAATTTTATTCAATTTTATCTACTTCATCACGAACTCTGCAAATATGATCGGGCGTGGTTCCGCAGCAACCTCCAATTATATTTGCACCGGCAGCAATTATTTTCGGAACCAGCAATGACATTTCTTCGGGAGTTTCAGGAAATACAGTTTGCCCGTCGTGGAAATGCGGCATTCCGGCGTTGGCATGAATAAGAATTGGAATTTCGGCGTTGGTTTTGCGTATTTCCGTAACAATTCCAATCATATCGGCAATTCCGTTTCCGCAGTTCGCACCAATTAAATCGGCGCCTGCATCAATCAGTGTATTTACCATTTCAGTCGGCGAAACGCCCATCATTGAGCGAAATTCTCCCTGTAAGGTTTTTTCGAAAGTCATTGTACAGAATACTTCACAGTTTGTATTTTCTTTTGCAGCCCGAATGGCCAAACTCGCTTCGTCAAGGTCGGTCATCGTTTCTATCATAATTGCGTCAGCGCCGCCGGCTTCCAACCCTTTTACCTGTTCTTTGAAAGCTTTGTAAAGTTCTTCTTCAGTTACATCGCCCATCATCAGTATTTTTCCGGTTGGCCCAACTGAACCGAGTACAAATTTATCACCGGCTGCTTTTCTGCTTATTTCGGCAGCAGCTTTGTTCAGTTCAAAAACTTTATCCCCAAGTCCGTATTTCTGAACCTTAAATATGGTGCCTCCAAAACTGTTGGTTTCAATCATATCAGCGCCGGCATCGATATAACTTTTGGCAATATCAAAAACTTCTGCAGGGTGAGTGATATTCCATTCTTCGGGGCATTCGCCGGGTTTCATTCCTTTTTTCTGAAGAAAAGTTCCCCAGGCTCCATCGGAAACCAATATTTTTCCTGCTTTTATCTGATCAATTATTTTTCCCATTCAATTTAAATTTGCGGGCTAAAAGCCCAGTTCTGTTGGTTATTTTTTCCCCGGCGTAAATTCCCGGGTTTTACAACGTGCTAAATTACAAAATTATCACAGTTCTTTAATCCACTCCTTTATCACTTCCAACGACGGGTCAACACCTTCTGACTTTAATTTATAATTAACTGAAACTACGGCAGGGCCTTTAACAACGCCAAAACCTGCCATTTGCGCTTTGTCCGAAATGATTTTTACATCAACGTCTTTTCCTAGTTCTGTGGTAGCCCGTTGTATTTTTTCATTTAGTGTTTTACAGTCGTTTTTATTTTCACAAAGAATAAGTATTTCGCTTCGTTTCGATTTAATTTTTAGTTTGAGTTTTTCGTTTATCCGTTTTTGGATGGCGGCAATCAAATCGCCTTTTGGAGGAATTTTGGATACAAAAGCAATTTTTCCATCAATGCAAATAGTTGGAATATTTTTTACCATCAGCGACGACATGAAAGTTACAGCGTCCATTTTTTTAATGGCGTGTTCGCGCCATTCAACAACGCCCTCGAATTGCGGCGCTACTTTTTTTACCGCCTCAACCATGTACTGACAAGGGGCACAAGATTCGGAATCAAGTGTAATAATATCAACAATTACCTTGTCGGCTTGCCCGTAGTCTTTCATGTTGAAGATTTCGAGCGTGCTTTCTTTTTTGTCTAATGCCCGAACAATTTCCTGTTTATAGGGGTCGTGCACCAATTCAGAAACTGCTTTTATATTCTCAGGAGGTGTATTCATGGGTAAATCGCAACCGGGAGCAAGTATGAATCCTGTTTTCCCGGCCATATCCAAACATTCAAGGGCATTTTCACGTGCATCATCTTCATTACCCATCAATAAAACAACAGTCAGTTTCATATTTCCGCCAAAACTGATTCCCTTTTTCAAGGCAATTTCTTTTACAAAATCGAGCGGAATGTTTTCATCGATAGAAACATTATCAGG
>DAOPKR010000230.1:0-2560 GCA_035391305.1 Draconibacterium sp. | reverse complement strand
CTCCAGCTTTAGAATCACCGATTCGTCCCTGCAATTCTCAAGCATTTGAAAACTTGTTAAACGCAGCAAAGGATGTTTAAAATCAGGTGCGATTTCGTTGAGGGGTACAAGCACAAATTTACGTTGCTGAATGCGTGGGTGTGGTATTATCAGGGTCTCGGTTTCTGTAAACAAATCATCGTAATACAAAATATCAATGTCCATTTCGCGCGAATTGTATTTCCCCGTTCCGCGTTGGCGGCCAAAACTATTCTCTATTTCAGTAATTTTATGCAGAACTTCAGTTGGCGATAATTGGGATTCAACAATCAAAACCTGGTTCCAGAAATTGTCATCGGCTGTAAATCCCCAGGGCGGCGTTTCATAAACTGATGAAGATTTCACAATTTCGCCTAACTTGTTTTTAATGAATGTGTAAACTTTATTGAAATTGTCGGCTTTATTTCCGATATTTCCGCCTATTCCCAGAAAAATCTTATGCATTGAATCGTATATTTGTAATTTTTAAAAATGTAGATCCCAAATAAGTAAAGGAATTAAATTTAGTGAAATATAAATACAACAAGTAATATGAAAGAGTTTTTTAAATATGTTTTTGCAACTATAGTTGGTGTTTTTGCGGTTTCCGTAATCGGTATTATTCTTTTTATTATGGTTATTGGTGCAATAATAGCAACTACCGAAAAGCAGGTTTCTGTTGAAAATAATTCAATGCTGGTGCTCGATTTGGGACGTCAGATTGTTGACCGCGCTCCAAACGACCCTTTTGAAGATATGGATATTCCTGGTTTTTCGCAGGTAAAAACACTTGGACTTGATGATATTTTTACTTCACTTGAAAATGCCGAAACCGACGACAGAATAAAAGGGGTTTACCTGAAACTGTCGATGGTTAACGGTGGAATGGCATCGGTGGAAGAAATCAGAAATGCGCTGATTGATTTTAAAAGCAAATGCGACAAACCAATTTATGCCCACGCCGACCAATATATGATGGACCAAAAAGCATATTATTTGGCAACGGTTGCTGATAAAATTGTTATCCATCCGGAAGTTTCTGTTGATTTCCGCGGGTTGGGTGGTGAAATGATGTTCTACAAAAACGCGTTGGATAAAATTGGCGTTGAAATGCAAATTGTTCGTCATGGCAAATTTAAAGCTGCTGTTGAACCTTTTATGCTCGACAAAATGAGTGCTGAAAACCGCGAGCAACAACTTACTTACATGGGCAGTTTGTGGAACCACATGTTAAAAGGTATTTCTGAAAAACGAAATATTTCGGTAGAACAATTAAATATTCTGGCTGATGAGGTTCAAACTTTTAACAAAGGGCAGAAAGCTGTTGAATCGGGTTTGGTTGACGCGGCAAAATATAAAGACGAAGTGTTGGACGACCTGCGCGAAATCACCGGAATTAAAGGAAAAAAAGGAGTTCCGGTAATTAGCGCTTCAGATTATGCTGATGTTCCTGCGAAAGGGAAGAAATTCAGCCGTAATAAAATTGCTGTAATTTATGCAAGCGGCGATATTGGGATGTCGATGGGCGGAGAATATATTGATGGTGAAGAATTGGGAAGGGAAATCAGAAAAGTGCGCCAGGACAGCGCGTACAAAGCTATTGTTTTGCGTGTAAACTCACCCGGCGGGACTGTTTTTGATTCGGAAACCATTTGGCGCGAAGTGAAACTTGCCGCCGAAGAAAAAACCCTTGTTGTTTCGTTTGGCGATGTAGCTGCTTCGGGCGGTTACTATCTTTCCTGTCCGGCCGATAAAATTCTGGCCAGCCCAAACACAATTACAGGTTCAATAGGTATTTTCGGTACAATACCGAATATTGGCGAATTGCTGAACGACAAACTCGGAATTACTACCGACGTGGTTAAAACCAACAAAAATTCGGATTTGCTTACGATGACCCGCCCAATGACAGATTTCGAGCAGAAAATGATGCAGGCAAATATTGAGGAAGGTTATGATACTTTTATTTCGCATGTTGCTGAAGGCCGGAAAATGTCAAAAGAACAAGTTGATGAAATTGGCCAGGGCCGCGTTTGGAGTGGAGAAAATGCCAAAGAAATTGGGTTGATTGACGATTTTGGCGGATTAAACGATGCCATAAAAATGGCTGCCGAAATTGTTGGATTGGACGAATACCGCACAGTTTCGTTACCTGCATTGCCCGAGCCATTTGAAGAATTTTTTAAAACAGGATCGGATAACATTCGTGCTCATTTTCTGAAAAACGAACTGGGCGAGAAATACCGCTATTACGAATATTTCAAAAAAATGTCAGGCTTGAAAGGCGTTTATGCGAGAATGCCGTATGATATTTTTGTGAATTAAAAAACAGTGAGGGTTTCACTCAAAGTGAAGCCCTCACTGATTCAATTTTCTATTTTTTAATAACAATTTTCCCTGTTAAAATTTCATTGTTGTATTTAACACGAACAAGGTAAACTCCTTCTTTCCAGCCAGCAGTTTGTATTTTTGTGCTCTTCCCGCGTAGTCCGGTTTGTTTTGTTTTCAGTTGTTGTGTTTCTGAATATATTTCAAAATCCCA
>DAOPKR010000229.1:0-2616 GCA_035391305.1 Draconibacterium sp. | reverse complement strand
TTATTCGTGCCAGCAACAATGTTCATTTGTTTTTCCCCTCCTTCCCAAACCAAATTCAATTTTAAATCCATGTTCGATTCGATTTCAATTTTTGGTTGCTGAGATGCTGATTGTCTTTCAAAACATTTGAAAGAAAGCATTCCCTCTTTTCCAATTGGGTAGCGGGAAATTCCATGTTCTTCCAAAAGATTAACTTCCCAGTTAATTGTCTTTTCGGGCAGGCTGCAATTAATCCCAAAAATACCTTCAATTAAAACTGCAATTGGCGGCAGCCCTGTCCAGCCAACAAAATCGGGTCGGGCGAGCAGGCCTGGGTTTGCACTTTCAGGAGCATAGTATTCCCAAAATGTACCAGTTTTTTTAAACACCTGAAGTATGTGGTCGTGGTGTCTTTTTGAAATGTCAAATGCTTGTTTTTTATACCCGTTTTTCTGAAGTCCTTTTATAATCATGTAATTGGTTGGCGCCCAGATACCACCCTGCCAGTAACGCCCGTCGTCCTGATATTTTTCGTCATCAGCTGAAAGCGATGGAACCGGAAATTTCCGGTTAAAAGTTGAAGGATCACTTAAATGCCCCACCAGTTTATCCATTTGCGGTTTGTCAAGCACATCAGCCAGCAATGCCCAGTATGCGCCAATGCTTTTAAGGCTGCTTTGGCTTCCGTCGGCAAATCTGTCATACAGAAATCCTGCTTTTTCATTCCACAAATGTTCTCTTATATAGTTGGTTAACAATCCAATTTCATCTTCAATGTCTTCAATTTCCTGCCAACGTTCCAGAACGAACCCAAATTTTAATAATATTTTATCAACCATCAATTGCTGCAAACAGGCATCCAGCCAAACCATGTGACCATGACTGTAAATCATATTATATTCCTTTGGTACCCGGGGTTGGTTGTCCATTCCGGTTCCCCAGCCACTTGTCCAGTAAGAGCCATCGCGCCAGGTTCGGTTTAATCGCAGCCAACGACTAAAAGCTGCCAATGCCGGAAAAATCTGGTTAACCCGATCCCAGTCGCCAAAGTGGTTGTAATATTCCAGCTCACTCCAGGGAATTATATTGGGGCCGGTACTCACCGGATCATACCGGTGAAAACAATCATCGCCCGATTCCATAATTTCGCGGCAAATGAAGCCATCTAAATGTTGGAGTGAGTAAAAGTTGTTCAGTGTTTGCTGAAAGGGGAAAAAGCGGCTTCCGTAACGAGCGAACATTGTTATAAATGCCGAATCCCACATGAAAATATTCCCGTTGTAAGCTGTGTCGAGATAACTTGAAACAAATCCGGAACCAGGCGCAGGTTTGCGAACATGGCCAATCCCTATCTCCCAGGCTTTCCAGTACATGTCAATTGCATCATTGTTCCCCTTCCAGAATGGATTGGGCAAAATATTCTTGGCATCTTTAAAAGATGGAGGATCAAGCAATTCAGCGTTCATCCTTCTGAATTCATTTTCTGCTACAAAAGAATTTTTTACGTAGGTATTTTTATACGGTAATTTGTACGGAGATTTTTTTTCTTCAATTACTTCATTTGCTCCCATAACCGGTGAAACAAATGCTGAAGTTCCGGCTAAAGCACCGGTTTTTAGAAAATTACGTCGGTTTGTTTTCATTATTATGTTTTTTTTGATTCTTATTTTTTAATGTATAGTATATATTCACATTTTAATCTTCAATATAAAAAATTCCTGATTGAGGATAATCGCCCGTTTTCCCCCAACGCGGCCTCCACCAAAGAATGGAAGGCTCAAGATTAGTGTGGTTGTCAGAGTCGGTAAACGAAAAGTTTAGCCTGAAGAAATTGTTTTTTAAAGTTGTACGTGGAAGTTTCAGGTTGCATAAAACCGAATTCCCTTGTATTTTGCAATTGGCGTCAATTCCTTCTAATCCGCTGGCAGACTTTGAAATTTTAACTTTTTGATTAGGAACAAATTCAAATTCTAAAAAATTGGTATTGCCAAATGTGGTGTCGGCACTGAAAAACACTTTTACTTTATCCTGAACTTTTTCAATGTCGTTGTTCACCACCAAACTGTCGTCAGTAGTTTTTATACTCAAATAAATAAAATCTTTATCATAATTTATTTTGTATTGTAATTCACCATCTGCTCTTCCGCTCCAGTCCCAGCTTTCCTCAATTTCTGCAGGTAACGATCCGATAAAATATTTGTTTTCAGTATCTGTTTTTGTAACTTTTTTCCAATTATCGATGGTCCATTCTACTGTATTTATTGCACTTAAGTTTTTGTTTTCCTGAAGAAACCGGCCATTTAATTTCAACTGCTGCCGAAGTAAATTTTCAATTGGAACAGGTAATCCGGTTTTCAATTTCACAGGAATCAGGACGCTATTTTCGGGTTCAACAATAGTTTTAATCTTTTCAGGTTCAAATAAATAGTTGGTCTCTGAAACAAAACTGCCGGTTACTTCCAAAGGAAAATCGCCGTTGTTTCGTAGTTCGAGGATTGATGAAAACTCATTCCCGTTCATTGTTTTCACAACAGTTGGAGTAATTTTCGCCCAGGAATTACGCAAAAGGACGGACACTTGTTTTTCAGTTTCGTTACTGACAATTGATGGTGAAACAAGTCCTTCAAGCTGAATATT
>DAOPKR010000228.1:1300-2691 GCA_035391305.1 Draconibacterium sp. | reverse complement strand
TGATTATGAATCACAACTTGCACTTTCCTTTGATTGCCTTTGTTTGTTATGTGCCTATATTATAAGCATTTATAAAATTTTTATTTGCTTTTATTTTCCCTTATTCTTTCTTTTTTGCCAAATTGTATGTATCTTGTATGTATCAAATTAGTAATACATACATTCTGAAACACCAATAAATAAGCTATGATCGGCATAACAACAGCAGTAATTTTGGATAAAAGAATCCAAAAAAACAACGGCACTTATGCCGTAAAATTAAGAATCACCCAATTCCGGGAGCAAAAATATTACCCACTTAGTAAACATCTTTCTGTGGATGCCTGGAAATTGCTTCAGGAGGAAAATCCCAAAGACAGTGAATTAAAAAGGCTTAAACTTTTATTTGCTGAAATTGAAAAGAAGGCCACCAAACTGATTGATGAAATGGAAATTTTTTCCTTTCAGGAGTTTGAAAAGAAATTCAATCAGAAACCAAAATCTACATCTGATGTTTTAGATGCGATCAATTCAAAGAAAGAAATATTAAAAGTTGATGGACGTTTAAATTCTGCTGAAAGTTATAAAAGCACACATAAATCATTTACAGAATTTATTGCATCCAAAAACCGAAAAAAACTAAAATATTCCGATATTACGGCAGAATGGTTGAATGAATATGAAGCATGGATGAAAACAAAGCATAGTTCAATTACTACAACTGGTATTTACATTCGTAACCTTCGAACTATATATAATCAAGCACTCGAAGAAGGAATTGTACAACGTGAATTTTATCCATTTGGGAAAAGGAAATATCAAATCCCTGCCGGTAAAAACATAAAAAAAGCATTGACGATTGAAGAGATAAAAAAGATATTTGAATATATTCCATTAAATGATGCTGAAAGAAAAGCCAGGGATTTATGGTTGTTTAGTTATTTGTGTAATGGAGTAAATGTTACTGATATTGCCAATCTCAAGTATAAAAACCTAACTAAAAAACATATCTCTTTTGTTCGTTCCAAAACAGAGAAATCAACCAAAACAAGCCAAAAACTTATAACCATTATAAGAATACCTGAGATTGATGAGATCATCAAGCGTTGGGGTGTAAAACAAATACAGCCAGAGATATTTATATTCAACCTAATTTCTAAAGGAGACACACCTGAACAACAACTGGCTAAAATTAAACAAGCAACAAAAACAATAAATAAATATATCAAAAGGATTGGTAATTCTTTAAAATTGGAAAATAACCTCACTACCTATACCGCCAGACATTCATTCGCCACCGTTTTAAAACGTTCAGGTGCACCAATCGAGTTTATCAGCGAAAGCCTGGGGCATAAAGACCTCAAAACAACAGAAAACTATCTCGATAGTTTTGAAGATGATATGAAAGAATC
>DAOPKR010000228.1:0-1200 GCA_035391305.1 Draconibacterium sp. | reverse complement strand
ATTATTTACCATCGACTTTTATTTTTTGAAGAAAATGAAAGTCATTTCCTTGCAGATGCCAATCTGATCAATCAAAAAAAATCCAAAATACACCTGCTTTTAGAAGCTGCAAAAGCGAATCTTCCCGTATTTACTTTTGATGATTTTATTCAGGGAAAATACAATGTTATATTTTACAAACTAAAGCAACGACCAGTTTCAACTTGCAAAGAAGAATACTGTAAAATGCGGACCTGGCAAACGGATCAATTAGTGACTGCATTTTCAATGGAAGCTAATCATTTTGTTAAAGCCTTTCGTAAAATTTTAAAAGGTGAAGAATTAATATTAGAAAACATTGAACAGGAAATGTTGCAACTTCAAACTATTTTCAAACATGGAAAATCTTACTCAAAAGAACAACTGGTTTCAGAATTGTTTAAACTAAATGGACTTTCCAATTCCCTGATGACAGACGATTTGTCAATTCTACATAAATCGATGCTCAAATTTCTAAATAATGATTTGGATCATTCCTGGTTTACCCTTGAAAATCTCAGCAAAACCATATCAGCATACAAGCAAACGGCCGCAACACCTCGAATATCATATCCACCATTATTGTGCTACAGTTTTATTTTGTACGGCGATTGGTTGCAACAGGTCTTTGAAGGAAGAGTTGACTTAAATTCACCTCTTGGTTTAAATTTTCACAATCTGTTTGATCAATCAGTGAAAGATGCCATGACGCAGGCAAATGAGAAAAGCAAAAATTTCAACAGGAAGATTACCGCATTAAATACGGCAGATGAATTTAAGGATATGATCCTGGCAGAACTCGAAAGACTGCGAGTTTCATTAAAAGAAAAATATGTTCATAAATATTATAACCTGTTAGGCGAAAAACAGGAATTAAAATCACAGTTTATATCAAACTGTATCTTTGGTGGGAATCCGGCTGATCAGTCAATCGCTCTCAAGCAGGCTATAATAATTGCAGAAGAAACTGACTTTTTTTTGAGTGAATTAGAAAACAAATATTTTGATCAGATATTGTTGAAATCGTTTAATACTTTACCCACCGTCAATTTGCAGATCATTGATGTAATCAATTCTATGGTGCCCGATTCTTTGAAAATAAAAAAACTGTTAAATGCATCTGCAAAAGCAATAAGCGAGATAAAAAATGGGAATAAACCGTTTCTGTTTATCCTTCTGGAT
>DAOPKR010000227.1:0-2829 GCA_035391305.1 Draconibacterium sp. | reverse complement strand
TTTTCATCCAAAACAATAATTCCGGCATGGTCGGTGCCAATTCCAATTTCGTCTTCGGCACAAATCATCCCTTCCGAAGTTTCTCCCCTTATTTTTGATTTTTTTATCGTGAATTCGTCATTTCCCATGTAAAGTGTTGTGCCAACGGTGGCTACAACTACTTTTTGACCCGCAGCTACATTTGGTGCACCGCAAACAATTTCCATCAAATCAGCTTTACCAATATTTACAGTTGTTTTGCTTAAATGGTCTGAATTTGGATGCGGGACACAGCTTACAACTTCACCAATTACAAGGCCTTTCATTCCACCTTTAACAGTTTCAACTTCTTCAATTCCACCAACTTCAAGCCCAATTTGGGTTAGTATTTTACCAATTTCTTCGGGTGATTGTTCAAGTTTAATGTAATCTTTTAACCAAGCGTACGATATATTCATTTTGAATGTTTTTACCTGTTTTTTTGAATCGACAAAAGTAAAGTTTTTTGGTGAAAAAGAGGGGAAGCCCAAGATTTACTTTCTCAAAACCCTGAAATCCATCATAACTAAAAATCTTTATTTCATTACTTTCGCAACAAAATTTTTAATTAACTCAATTTTATGACAATGAAAAAACCATTAATCATTCTATTTGTTTCGGCTTTTGCACTGTTTTCGTGCACAAGTCAGAAAAAAGAAACCACAGCGAACATGGAAAATCCGTTTTTTGCGGCGTGGACAACCACATTTGGAGTTCCGCCTTTCGATGAAATTAAAGTAGAGCATTTTGTGCCTGCAATTACCGAGGGAATCAGTCAAAATCAGGCTGAAATTGAAGCAATTGTTGCGAATACCGAAGAGCCAAATTTCGAAAACACAATTTTGGCGCTCGACAAATCGGGACAATTACTGGATAAAGTACAGGGTGTTTTTGGACCGTTGAATGGCGCCAACACAAACCCAGAGATGCAGGCAGCTGCACGTGAAATTACACCGATGATGACAAAACACAGGGATGCAATTTCGATGAACCCAGAATTGTTTAAAAAGGTAAAAGCTGTTTACGATAAAAGAACTGAATCAGGACTTGACGATCAGCAAATTCGTGTTGTCGAAAAAATATACCAGGATTTTGAACGCAACGGCGCCAATCTTTCTGCTGAAGATCAGGAAAAACTAAAAGCCATTAACACCGAATTATCGTCGCTGAGTTTAAAATATGGCGAAAATCTGCTTGCCGAAACCAACAAGAATTTCAAACTTGTGGTTGACAATGAGGCCG
Organism: Draconibacterium sp.; assembly: GCA_035391305.1. Lineage (GTDB taxonomy): Bacteria > Bacteroidota > Bacteroidia > Bacteroidales > Prolixibacteraceae > Draconibacterium. Next base: position 1,569 of record DAOPKR010000227.1, on the reverse strand, counting down.
GTCTTGCCGGATTGTCAGCTGACGTTATCGCCCGGGCTGCACTTGACGCACAAAAGTCAGGTGACTCAGGTAAATGGGTTTTCACGCTTGCAAAACCAAGTATGTTGCCATTTTTAACTTACGCACAAAACCGCGACCTGCGCGAAAAACTGTATCGTGGCTATTTTATGCGCGGCGATAATGATAATGAATTCGACAACAAGGAAATCATCAAAAAAATAGTAAAACTGCGTGACGACCGCGCGAAACTGCTGGGATTCAATAATTACGCTGAATACCAGATTAGTACAAACATGGCTAAAACGCCGCAGGCTGTTTATGATTTTCTTTTAAAAATATGGGATCCGGCTTTAAAAATGGCCAAACAGGACGTGAAAGAAATGCAGGCAATTATTGATAAAGAAGGTGGTAAATTCAAACTGGCATCGTGGGACTGGTGGTATTACAACGAAAAACTGAAAATGCAGAAATTCAGCCTCGATGAAAATGAAGTGAAACCTTATATGAGCCTGGAAAATGCCAAAGCCGGAATTTTTTATGTTGCCGAAAAATTGTATGGTTTGAAATACATTAAACGCGATGATCTGCCAAAATATCATCCTGAAGTTGAAGCTTACGAAGTACAGGAAGCTGATGGTTCTTATCTGGGTGTGCTTTACATGGATTTTCATCCGCGCGATGGAAAAAGAGTTGGTGCCTGGTCAACAAGTTTCCGCAGTGCCACCTACCGGAATGGTGAGCGGCTGCCAACAATCGGGTCGATTGTGATGAACTTCACACGTCCTGCCGGCGACACACCTGCATTGCTAAGTTTTGATGAAGTTTCAACCCTGTTTCATGAATTTGGTCACTCGCTTCATGGTTTGTTTGCCGATGGATTGTACGACAGAACTGCACGGAGTGTGCCGCGCGATTTTGTTGAACTGCCTTCGCAGGTAATGGAAAACTGGGCGGCAGAACCTGAAGTGATGAAAGTGTATGCAAAACATTACCAAACCGGTGAAGTTATTCCTGATGCGTTGATTGAAAAACTGGAGAAAAGCGGCACATTTAATCAGGGTTTTACTACCGGCGAATATGTTGCAGCTTCACTTTTGGATATGGATTACCACACACCGGCAAATCCTGAAATTGCCGATGTAAATGCTTTCGAAAAAGCTTCGATGGATAAAATCGGTTTAATACCGGAGTTTATTCCACGTTACCGGAGTACCTATTTTTCCCATATTTTCTCAGGCGGATATTCCGCAGGTTACTATGTTTATTTGTGGGCTGCCGTTCTTGATGCCGATGCATTTAATGCTTTTAAAGAATCAGGTGATCTATTTAATCCTGAACTGGCTGCCAGATTCAGGGAACTGCTTGCCAAATCGGGTGCAGACGAGGGAATGGAAGTTTACAGGAAATTCCGTGGACAGGATCCGTCAATTGAACCACTTTTGAAAAAACGCGGATTAAAATAAGATAGCGGGAATAACAAAGAATACAACCACAGATTTCACTGATTTTCACAGATTAAGAAGAACTATTTATCTGTGTGCAACTTTGAAATCTGTGGTTTGTTTTTTT
>DAOPKR010000226.1:0-2989 GCA_035391305.1 Draconibacterium sp. | reverse complement strand
CTATCCTCAATCGCACTTGTTTTTATCCTTTTTTCCTGTAATCCTGAGCAGCCTAAAACTGTTGACCAGACTTTGAACGCACCACTTTTTCAATACCAGGAACTGGAACCGCACTGGAATAGTTTCGAAAACCCAACTTCAGAAAAAGGCAGGGGAGGAATGGAAAATAAAGGCGCAAAAGGTCATCCCTACGATATATTAAAAGCCGGAGAAACAAAAGTTTTACTCGATGTTCATGGCCCGGGAATAATTACCCGAATGTGGTTTACCATTCAGGACCGGTCACCCGAAATGCTGCGTTCGTTAAAAATTGAAATGTTTTGGGATGGAAGCGAAAAACCGGCAGTTTCGGTGCCTTTTGGCGATTTTTTTGGAAACGGCCTTGGAAGATTAGTTGCACACCAAAACGAATTATTTGCAAATCCTGAAGGCCGGTCGTTTAACTGTTTTATTCCGATGCCATTTAAAACTGCAGCAAAAGTGGCGGTTACCAACGAAAGCAACACCGACTTAAACATGCTTTTTTATGATATCGATTTTGTAAAAACTAAGGAATGGAATAATTCAACCCTGTATTTTCATTGTTTCTGGAACCGTGACACGGCAACCACACCCGGGGTTGACTATACTATTTTACCAAAAACTGTAGGGAAAGGCAGGTTTTTGGGTGTTAATTTTGGAGTTATTGCAAACCCCGTTTATCAAAAATCGTGGTGGGGCGAGGGTGAAGTCAAAATGTATATTGACGGGGATGACGAATTTCCAACGCTGGTTGGAACAGGAACGGAAGATTATATCGGAACAGCCTGGGGACAGGGCCAGTTTGCAAACCGTTATACAGGTTGCCTGGTTGCTGACACCGAAAAAGACCAGTGGACTTTTTACCGTTTTCATATTCCCGACCCAATCATGTTTAAAACCGGCTTGAGTGTTACAATTCAGGCGATGGGAGGCAATCAGAAGGAAAAGGTAATCGAAATGCTTGATGCGGGCGTGCCCTTAATTCCTGTAAGTATTCAGGAAGGGCAAACTTTTCAGGGCTTAATGGATTCAATTCCTCCGGTTGATTTGAAAAACAATAAGCTAATTTCGGGATGGACAAATTTTTACCGTTCCGACGATTGGTCTTCAACGGCATATTTTTACCTCGATAAACCTGTAACCCAATTACCTGAACTCGCAAAAACTGAAATACGAATTTATAAACTGAAATAATATGAATCAGATCAAAACCAATCTAATCGTTTTCATTTTTCTTTTAATCGCAACACTTCATTCAAATGCCCAGGATCCAAACCGGTTTAAAAAAGATGTTGACGAACTTGCCGGTAAAGAATACAACTTCAGCAACAACCAAAAATTAGTGGTTTTTGCCGGAAGTTCGAGCATCAGAATGTGGAAAGATGTTCAATCCTATTTTCCTGAATACAATGTGATTAACAATGGTTTTGGAGGCTCACAATTCAGCGATCTGTTGTATTTCTATGATGCGTTAATTTTGAAACAAAAACCCGAAATCCTGTTTATTTACGAAGGAGACAACGATATAAACGACCAAAAAAAGCCGGGCAAAATATTAAAAGAGGCAAAACAACTTACAGTGAGAATAAGGAAGGATTTGCCGGAAACCAGGATTATTTTTATTTCGCCAAAACCAAGTATTGCACGTGTTCATCTTAAAAATGAATACATAAAATTCAATAAAAAACTGAATAAATATTGCAAAAAACAGGACAATATTGGGTTTGCTGATGTTTGGTATCCAATGCTCGATAGTCACGGGAATGTTTATAAAGATGTTTTTCTTGAAGATGGCCTGCACATGAACAAAAAAGGTTATGATATTTGGGCAAAAGTGATTGATGAATTTTTGGAATAATCAGTCTTTTAAATATTTGAAAAGTATTTTAAGCTTCTGACACACTGTTTTTTTTGATTTCAGAAATAATAAATAACACAGCGAATATTTGTTAATGATATTAAAATCTCAACTAATCCAATCAACTATGAATTCAAAATTACTGTTTGTTTTAGCAATTTTTATTGTTGCGTCATGTCAGCAAAAAAATCAGGTTTCAAAAGAGAGGGTATTTAATTCAGAATACAACGGTGAAAATCTTAACAGGCTGGCTTTTCCAATCGGTGGAATTGGTGCCGGAATGTTTTGTCTTGAAGGTACCGGGGCAATTTCACATGTTTCGGTGCGCAACCACCCCGAAGTTTACAAGGAGCCATTTATGATGGCAGCTCTTTCGGTAAAAGGATTTGAAAATGGCGCCAAAGTTTTGGAAGGACCCGTTCCCGGGTGGAAAGTTTTTGGCAATCCATACACAGGAAATGGTGCAGGCGAAAAAAGCTATGGTTTTCCTCATTTTGAAAAGGCGTCGTTCGAAACAAAATTTCCTTTCGGTAAAATAAAACTTCAGGATTCTGATATTCCGATGGAGGTTTCAGTAACCGGCTGGAGTCCATTTATTCCAACTGACGAAGATAATTCAAGTTTGCCGGTTGGTGGAATTGAGTACACATTCAAAAATACTTCAGACAAATCTGTTGAAGCTTGTTTTTCCTACCATTCCGAAAATTTTATGCGGATTGAAATCCCTAATGAATGGGGAGGAGAGTACAATGACGGGCATAAAATTTCGGGAATTCCGGGCGGTTTTTTGCTTCAGCAGAATTGTACGCCTGAGCAACCCTATTTCAAGGGTGATTTTGCAATTACCTGCGACGATCCTGAAACAGTAACCGATTTGTGCTGGTTCCGTGGCGGTTGGTTCGATTCGCGAACTGTATTCTGGAAAGATATTGCTGATTTTTCATACAGCGCTGACACAACTACAATAAATTCGCCGGGGGCTTCTCTTTATGTTCCTTTTAAACTTAATCCGGGTGAAGAAAAAACGGTCAGGTTGATGATGGGCTGGTATGTTCCTCATTCAAATCTGCGCGAAGGTTTGGGGCCGGTTTCCGATGAACAGCTAAAAGC
>DAOPKR010000225.1:0-3111 GCA_035391305.1 Draconibacterium sp. | reverse complement strand
TCAGTGTCAAGATAGTAATTTATAAACAATCTACTAAATAACCATTTCACATAATTAAATAGAATGTATATTTTTGGCGACTTAACTTTAATAAATCAAATTGAAATGAAAAAAATTCTCCTGTTTTTTACATTGATCGCTTTTGCAGCGTCTGTTAATGCCCAGAACATCCAAACGCACTATGATTTTGGCAAAGATCGCAAGTATGTAACCACCACAGTTGAAATGTTTAAACCCGACAAATTGGGAAACACTTTTTTCTTTATCGATTTTGATTACGGCGCAGGCGATGTGGAGGGAGTGAGCCTTGCTTATTTCGAAATTGCACGATGCATGAAGTTGGGAAAATCACCTTTCAGCTGGCATGGCGAATACAACGGAGGTTTCGGCCAGTGGAAATCAGGCAATGCAGGTGGTGCCTATACCATTAATAATGCGTGGCTAACTGGTGTTGACTACTCCTGGAATGCTTCCGATTTTTCAAAAGGATTCTCTTTGAAAGCTTTATACAAAAACATAGCAAATACTATCGATTCCAAACCAAATAGTTTTCAGTTTACAGGTGTTTGGTATCTCAACTTTTTAAAAGGTAAAATGTCATTTACCGGTTTTGCCGATTTTTGGAAAGAAAAAACAGCTTTTGGTGATTATGTATTCTTGTCGGAACCACAAATCTGGTTCAATGCAACTCCTCACTTCTCGTTTGGTAGCGAGGTTGAATTAAGCAATAACTTTGGCGGAATGGATGGATTTCATGTAAATCCAACGCTTGCGGTAAAATGGATATTTTAACCAAAACCAATAAACAAAAATCGTTATGTTAGAAAAATTTTTCAATCTAAAACAGAATAAAACAACCGTGAGAACGGAAGTTTTGGCAGGTATAACCACGTTTATGACAATGGCTTATATTCTGGCCGTAAATCCTGATATACTGAGTGCAACAGGAATGGATAAAGGCGCTGTTTTTACAGCTACTGTATTATCGGCATTTGTTGCAACTTTGGTTATGGCATTGTATGCAAAACTGCCGTTTGCTCTTGCACCAGGAATGGGGCTAAACGCTTTTTTTGCCTTTACTGTTGTATTGGGAATGGGTCACAGCTGGCAGTTTGCACTTACAGCTGTATTTCTTGAAGGATTAATTTTTATTGCACTTACTGCCTTTAACATTCGTGAAATGATTGTAAACTCGATACCCATGAATATGAAACATGCCATTTCTGTTGGTATCGGATTATTTATCGCTTTTATCGGGTTAAAAAATGCAGGAATTATTGTTAGCAGCCCTGCAACTTTTGTAACCCTGGGCGATGTAACAAATATTACCGAAAATGGCGGTGCGGCAGTGGCTCTGATTACCCTTGTAATCACTGGCGTTTTACTCGCCCTGCGTGTAAAAGGAGCACTTTTATACGGTATTTTGATAGGCGCAGTAATCGGGTTACCAATTGGAATAACAACTTTGCCTTCCAGTTTTGAACTGACACCTCCTTCATTAAGCCCTATTTTCATGAAATTTGAATGGACGCAAATCCTGACACTCGATATGCTTGTTGTGGTTTTTACATTCCTGTTTGTAGATATGTTTGATACAGTTGGCACATTGATCGGTGTTTCATCAAAAGCAAATATGCTCGATAAAGAAGGACGTGTTCCACGTGTAAAGCAAGCGTTGATGGCCGATGCCGTTGGAACAACTGTTGGTGCAATGCTTGGTACTTCTACTGTTACAACCTATGTTGAAAGCGCTGCAGGTGTTAGCGAAGGTGGGCGAACAGGTTTAACATCGCTCACAGTTGCCGGACTTATGTTACTTGCATTATTTCTTTCTCCAATTTTTCTTATGATTCCGGGAGCAGCAACTGCCCCGGCACTTATTTTAGTTGGTGCGATGATGATGACACCTGTAAAAAATATCAATTTTGACGATTTTACAGAGTCAATCCCTGCATTTCTAACCATCGTTATGATGCCGTTAACTTATTCAATTTCCGAAGGGATTTTGTTTGGCGTACTTTCGTTTGTGCTTTTAAAAGTATTAACAGGTAAATTTAAAGATATCTCGATAGTTACAATTATTTTAGCTGTATTGTTCATATTGAAATTCTTAATGTAAACAGCCTGCATTTTAAGATAAGGAAAACGGGACAGCGTAAAATATTTTACAAGCTGTTCCGTTTTCTTTTTGAAAACATCTAAATTATTTGGGTATGAAACAGATACTTGCTTTCTCTTTTATTGTGTTGTTCTTTTTTTCATGTGAAAAGGAAAACTCAACTGAAGTTGCCCCAATAATACCACCGGTTGAAACAATGATCGTTGATTTTGGGAAAATGGCTGATATTACCAAATCAGCCGACATTGCAAAAACCAATTGGCTGTATTCGGCTACAACTGTTGGTTGGTGGAGTATTATTACAGGCACCACATTTGCAATTCCCGTTGCAGCATTTCGCTCGGCAATTGAGGTAGAACCGACTTATATCGACAATTTAACCTGGCAATGGCAATACTCGGTTGAAGGGTTTACAAGCCAATATTCAGCGCGTTTGACAGGACAGCTGCAATCAAAAGAAGTAAAATGGGAAATGTACATTTCTAAAACAGGTATTCAGCCTTTTGATGAATTTCTTTGGTTTGAAGGAACTTCCGGCATTGATGGTAATTCAGGACAATGGATTTTGTATCAAAGTTCAGACTTCCCTGAAAAAACTATACAAATTGACTGGAAGAAGGAAGCGGAAAAGGTTGGCGAAATAAAATATACTTACATCCGCGAAAAAAACGATCAGGGAAAAACAGATAGTTTCAACGGCAGTACTTTAACTTATGGTTTGCAGAACACGGAGTTAGATATTTTTGTGAACGTTCATGCTTACAATGCTGAGGAAAAAAAATTCAATGATTCGTTTATTGAATGGAACAGTACAAATTATTTTGGCCATGTAAAAGCTGAAGATTTCTTTAAAGACAGTAACTGGCATTGTTGGGATTCAGAAGGAAATGACATACTTTGCGACTGACAATTATTGAAGTTGAAAAATATTCAGGCGCTTTTATAGTGCCTTTTTTTTGTTATTTTTGACGCAAATATTGGGGCTGTTAGCT
>DAOPKR010000224.1:0-3176 GCA_035391305.1 Draconibacterium sp. | reverse complement strand
TTTAGGGGGCAGGGGGTGAGTAGATGCGACAACATATTATTCCTATAACTTAAAAGGCAGTTTACGAATCCATTAAAGAATATGAAAAACAGAATAATTATAGTTTCGTGCAGAAATGCGTCGGAACCAAATTCAATAAAACCAACGATTTTTACTACCGTAAATTCTTACAGTTTTTTATTCATCTCTTAGTCCGTTCACCGGGTTATTGTTCGCGGCTTTTATCGCCTGACTGCCTACTGTTAACATGGCAACCGACAGAACCGTAAATCCTGCAGCCATAAAATACCATGTGTGCAGCGGAATATGATAGGCAAAACCGGAAAGCCAGTCCCTGGCCAGCAGGAATGCAACCGGGGTAGCTATCATTACTGAAAGTAATACTGGTTTTGCAAACTCACCCGATAACATAAGTAAAATTTGTGCAGCACTTTGACCATGTACTTTTCGAATACTGATTTCCTTTTTGCGCCGTTCTGCATTAAAAGTTGCCAACCCAAAAAGGCCTAAACAGGAAATTAAAATGGCTATACCGGCAAAATATTTCGACAGAGTTGAAACCCGCATTTCTGCAGCATACTGGGCTGCATAGGTTTGGTCAAGAAATTTATAGTCGAAAACCGTTTCAGGGCTGTACTTTTCATAAAAATTCTGAAGATTGACAAGAGCGATTTTTTCCCTGCCCGCCTGAATTTTGACCATAACCGTGTGAGTCCATTCTGGCCGGAGTATAAAGAATAATGGCTTGATTTCCTCGTGGAGCGATGCAAAATGGAAATCCTCAGTAACTCCCACAATTTCAAAATCAGTGTTCTCCCACGATACTTTTGTACCAATGGGATTCTGAAGTCCCATAGCTTTTATTGCTGTCTGATTAAAGATAATTTTGGATTCTTCCGCTCCGTAATCCCTTGAAAACGATCTGCCTTTGAGTATTCCAATATCAAAAATCTCAATCATATTAAAGTTTACCGGACGTATTTGAAAGACTTCCTGTTCATCGGGTGTTTTCCCGGGCCAGGTCAGTCGGGTAGTGGTATTTTGCCCTCCTACAATATTTGTGGAAATACTGCTGGCCGATTTCACTCCATCAAGCTGTTCCAGGGCTGAAATGAACGCATCCGGATTTTGCCTGATTTTTCCGTTTATTTCAAAATACACAAGATTGTCCTTGTTGTACCCCAAATTCTTATTTTGGGTATATTCCATTTGCTTATAAACGATTAAAACGGAAAAAATCAAGACGGTAGAAAGCGCAAATTGAAAGATGACCAAACCTCTGCGGGCAAATATTTCGCCAAAAGAAGTATTTAGTTTCCCATGAAGTGTTGAAATGGTTTTCAGGCCCGAAAGATAAAATGCCGGATAGCTGCCGGCTAAAAAGCCTGTAATCAAAAATATGACAGCGAAAATTAAAAGGTGTACAGGTTCAAATCCAAGTGTCATCTTTTTTGCAGCAAGCTCATTGAACTGCGGCAATAACAAGGCCACAATCAATAAGGCCAGAATAGCAGAAATACTTGTCATTAAAAGCGATTCAACCAAATATTGCGTCACCAGTTCCTTTCGTTTCGAACCCATTGCTTTTTTTATGCCGATTTCCTTTAGCCTTTTTGATGCGTTTGCCGTTGACAGATTTATAAAATTGATACAGGCTATAATAAGAATCAAAAAAGCAATCAGGGAAAATAGCCGCACGTAGGTTATTCTTCCTGACTTTTCAACCCTGTCCCTGAATTTGTCATATAAATAATTGTCGGAAAACAATCGTGTAGTCAGGAGCCGGCCGTTGGATTTTGTTTTTGTACCTATAAAGCCTTTTATTTTTGAATTGAATTCTGCAACGTTTGTGCCTTTCTTTAACACAAGGTAAACCTGGGTTGTATTAAAATCCCAGTTTAAGATATTCGGATTAATCTCCCTGAAGTATTCAAATGGCAACACAAAATCGAACCGGAGAGATGAGTTGTTGGGCACATTTCCAAGAATTCCCGAGATTGTGAACGGAGTTTCCCCGTTAAGTTTTACGGTTTTGCCTATTGCATTTTCTGTGCTTCCCAGAAGTCTGGCAGCTAAATCCTCCGATATCACTACCGAGTTTTTGTCAGCAAGGATATACCGTTTATCTCCCTGGACAATTTGAAATGAGAACACATCGAAAAACTCAGGACTGGTGTAAAGTCCCCGGGTTTTTATGTTATTTTCTTCACACGACAATAATATCTCGCCGCTTTCTCTCACGCTTGTGCTATGTTCTATTTCGGGGAACTCATCTTTCATAGTTTCCGCCATTAATCCTGCCGTGTTAGGGTTCTGAACCATGCGGCCATCAATTTCAGGGGTTTCAATAACCTGGTACAGCCGCGATTCGTTCTCATGGAATTTATCCACACTGAGCTCATCAAAAACCCAAAGAGCAATTAACATTACACAGGCAATACCCGTTGAAAGTCCGGTAATGTTTATAAAGAAGGTGCTTTTATTCCTTTTTATGTTCCTGAAGAACAGTTTTAAATTGTGTTGTAACATTGTCCGTTAATATTATTTACCTGCGGAAAGATTAACTCCTGACTTTTCAAATTATCGCTCCGCGGCTGTTATTTCAGGTTTTTAATTCGAAATTCATGCCATATTTCCAAAAACCACATAATCAGTAAATTGCTAAAGTCAGACAATAGACCGAACCAACTTGCTGTAAAATTATTTGACAGATAATGTCCAAATTTATTACAGTTTTGGAGTTACCTGGGTTTCGCTTCCATTTTTGTAATGACTCCGGTCGATCCAATAAAGGAAAGGGACGCACAGGAACTGTTTTGATCAATTCGTCATTGTGGAAGGAAAAGGTTCCCGCTGCTGCCGGTTTGTAACGAAACAGCTGTTCCTGGCGGAGAAATGCCGGTTCGGAAATCCTCCGCTGCCGTTCGGAAATTGTCCGCCACCTTTCGGAAAACCTCCGCTGCCTTCCGGGATTAGCCCGCCGCCGACCGGGAATTGGCCGCCACTAATCGGCAGGCAATCGCCTGTGAACGGTTGATTTTCGCTGTCATACGTAGAAAAGCACCTGCCGTTGGGCGAGGTTCGTTTCTTATACTTGTCAGGTTTATGTCGGATTAATGAAGACGAAAGTGAGCAATACAAATTTTTATGGTACGGGTTTTGCAATTATTATTTCG
>DAOPKR010000223.1:0-3247 GCA_035391305.1 Draconibacterium sp. | reverse complement strand
AATAAATAAAAAAAGAAAAGCCCCCCATTCATCAATGGGAGGCCCGACTTTCATACTTCTATGAAAAAATTGCGCTGTTTAAAAAACTATTTTTAAAAATTTGCCTGATATTCCTCGTTTACCAAAGCAGGAAAATAACAGGCTATCAATCCGAGTAATTCTTCTTCCGATTTTTTGTTTGTGCAAATCACGCGTTGTGATAAGTAATTCACCCTGTCAAGTTTTGCATCCATTTCTTCTTTTGGCAAGGTTTGGTATTGGCTTTCAATTTTTTTCACGCCAAAAACACCCTTGTTACAGGAATATTGAATTTCAAAATCGTCGGTACGCACAATATAAACCATGCATTTGTCGTCCTTAACAACACCAACACGAACAGGACTACTTGTGTTCTCGTACGAAAGATCGTAGGTTTTTACAACTTCGTTGTTAATAACCATGGGTGCATCTGATTTCGTAATGGCATATTTACCAAAATCAGTTAATGAGTTTCCGGTTAAAGTTTTGGTATCATTAGTTTTTGCCGAAACTCCGAGGCCAACTAAAGCCATACAAATTGTTAAAATAAAAAGTTTTGTTTTCATGATATTTTCTGTTTAATGTTTCATAAACCAAATATATTTAACATGTTAACACCATTTATTTTTATTCAATGTGTAACACTTAACCGATTACAAACGGAATTTTATGTCGAAAAAACAGGATAATTGCTGTTCATGGGTAATTTTTTGCTGTTTGCAGTTTAAACCAGTATTAGTATTGATCTTAAATGTTATAATTTTACATAGCATTCAAGTACCATAAAATTATTTAAATAAAGTAACCCAATGAAAATCAAAATTTTAATTGCCTTATTATTCACTTTCTTTTCCTGTTCTTCTCCAAAGTTGGTTTCAAACAATCAACAAATTTTGTGGGTAAACAGTATGAAAGTTTCATGTACAGGAGTTGCACCAATGAAATGCCTGCAAATACAAAAAGGAGAAAAGATGGAAAAAGGAAAGTGGGAGTATTTTTATTCAGGCATCAACGGATTTAGTTTTGAGCCCGGATTTATTTACAAACTTTCTGTAATTGAAGAAAAATAGATCCTGCGAAAACTCCTGCTGATGGCTCATCAATTAAATACACGCTTAAGGAAGTTATTGAGAAAAACTTTGATCCTAAATTCAGAATACATGACATTTGGGCTTTGGAGGCTTTGGAAGGAGTAAAATTTGAAAAGCCAAAAGAAAATGATGGTATGAAACACCCAACAATTGAAGTAAACTTAACGGAAATGAAGCTAATGGGAAACGATGGTTGTAATAATTTTTTTGGTGCAATTAAAAGTATTGATGAAGATTTGATAAATTTTGGCCCATTGGGTTCAACAATGAAAATGTGCGTAAATATGGAGATTACCACTAAATTCAATAACGCATTTAATAAAATTAGCAAATACAAAATTGAAAATCTGAAACTCACCTTTTTTGATGAAACCGGAAAAGAGTTGTTGAGATTTAAGAAAGTGGATTAACGGATTCGCTATCAGAATCAAACATTTAAGCCTTAATTCTTCAAAACCATTTATCAACTGCAAAAAAAAGCCTCTTGTTTAAAACAGAAGGCTCATATTTTATTTGTAAGTAAAATGCTTATTAAGCAGCCACGCACAACTTGTTGAAATTGTTTGTCATTCATTTTTATTTTCACGTGAATACTTCAAACAGCTTTATAATTCCAACACAAAATTTTGGTAATTAACATTGAATATATCAAATTCGAATTATGAGTTCTTTTCTGATAAATACCTTTCAGCATCAATTGCAGCCATGCAACCTGAGCCTGCAGCAGTTACCGCCTGCCGGTAGTGAGAATCCTGGACATCACCGCAGGCAAAAACTCCCTGTACTTTCGTTTTCGAGGTACCCGGAATTGTTTTAATGTATCCAACTTCATCCGTTTCCAGAAAATCTTTAAAAATATCAGAATTAGGTTTGTGACCTATTGCCAGGAAAAACCCATCGATTTTTATTTTAATTTCTTCTTCTCCTTCTTCACCCATGTTTTTTACCAATGTAGCACCCTCTACTACTCCATCTCCAAAAAGGTTTTTGGTTTGATGTTTCCAAAGAATTTCAATATTTGGTGTTTTCATTGTGCGATCTGCCATAACTTTGGAAGCGCGTAATTCGTCACGACGGACAATTAAATAAACCTTTCGGCACAACCCGGCCAAATACATGGCTTCTTCAGCTGCAGTATCACCTCCGCCAACAACTGCAACATCTTTACCTCTGTAAAAAAAGCCATCACATGTTGCACAAGCAGAAACACCTCCACCTGCATATTTGGTTTCATCCTGCAATCCAAGATATTTGGCAGTTGCACCAGTTGCAATAATTACTGTTTCAGCTTCAATTAATTTTGAATCATCAATCCATATTTTGTGTATTTCTCCTGAAAAATCCGCTTTTGTAGCCATTCCCCAACGCACATCTGTTCCAAATCTTTGCGCTTGCTTTTTTAGATCTTCCATCATTACCGGACCAGTAACTCCTTCAGGATAGCCCGGATAATTTTCAACTTCAGTAGTTGTGGTTAACTGACCACCAGGTTGCAATCCTTCATACATTACAGGACTTAAATTTGCACGGGCAGCATAAATTGCAGCAGTGTAACCAGCAGGCCCTGAACCGATTATTAAACATTTTACCTTTTCAACATCAGTTGGAGTGATTACTTTTTTGTCGTCTTCTTTTATATCAAGTGGTTTAAACATAACGTTAAAATTTTTAGTTGAACAAAAGTAAAAAACATATATTACCAACAGCAAAAATAACAATCAATAATAATTAACAGTGAATAGACAATTCCTATTTGCCACGAACAAATGAATTGGCATGAAAATCATGAAATATTTTGCAAATGAAAAATCAACGATTACATTTGCAACCGCTAATTAAAATTAGTATCTTAATAATAGTTCGGGGTGTAGCGCAGCCTGGTAGCGTATCCGTCTGGGGGGCGGGGGGTCGCAAGTTCAAATCTTGTCACCCCGACAACTGGAATTTGAATGTTGGTTTATATTTGTTTTTAAAAACTGATTTCGAATCCAAAAAGAAAAAAAGGAAAAGACACTAATGGTGTCTTTTCCTTTTTTTGACAAAAAAATCCCGCTTTAAGCGGGATAAAATTTTAACTGATATTTTTTAAACTACGAAAGTTTAACATTCACTGCATTTAATACTATTTTTCCTTCCTT
>DAOPKR010000222.1:0-3367 GCA_035391305.1 Draconibacterium sp. | reverse complement strand
TGATTTCGTAAATATTCGGGTAAAATTGAGAAGGTGTTGATTAAATCCTGGCGGTTGGCAACCCAAAAAACATCGCAATCGAAATTAGTAAACATCCACTTGTGCGGGTTGAAACAGTAGCTGTCGGCCAATTCAACTCCATCCTGAAAATGGCGAAACTCAGGGCAAAGCATGGCTGTTCCCGACATGGCAGCATCTATATGAAACCAGCAATTTTCTTTTCCGGCGATTTCTCCAATTTTTGCAATCGGATCTACAGCATTTGACGAAGTTGTGCCAAGTGCAGCGCAAATAAAAAAAGGTGTTAATCCTGCTGCTTTGTCTTTTTGAATTTGTTCTTCCAGCAAATCTGTGCGCATTGCAAACTTTTCGTCCACCTCAATCATGCGCAGGTTTTCACTACCAACGCCAACAATTTTTATTGCTTTTTCAAGCGATGAATGGGTTTGAGTTGAAATATACGCAACTAATTTTTGCTGTATTCCGGTTTTATTTGATTGAAATTTTGTTGCCCTTTCCCGGGCGGCAATGATTGCAGTTAATGCCGAAGTTGAAGCTGTATCCTGAATTACACCGCCACCGGTTGAAGCTGATTTGAATTTTTCAGGCATTCCCATCATTTCAGCCAACCAATCCAAAACCCGGGTTTCAAGTTCGGTAGCTGCCGGACTGGTTGCCCAAATCATTCCCTGAACGCCAAGTCCTGATGAAATCAAATCTCCCAAAATAGAAGGGAAGGAAGTATTTGAAGGAAAGTAAGCATAAAAATTTGGCGACTGCCAGTGGGTAATTCCCGGCATTATTTTCTCATTAACGTCGTGCATTATTTTTTCCATCGATTCGCCTGATTGCGGCGGGTTTTCAGGCAGCGATGCTTTTATTTCTCCGGGTTTTACCTTTGATAATACAGGGAAATTTTCAATATTTTCGTAATAGTCGGCAATCCAGTCTATCACTTTTTTGCCCTCTTCGCGGAATTGTTCCGCTGACATGTGGTAGTTATTTTTTTCCAATTTTAGCTGATTTTAGAATTTTATGCTAAAACTATCAAAAACGGTTGTAATTTGCATCTCACAAGTCGTTATTTTATCAACCCGTGAACGTGTTGGCCCGATATATAAATAATCAATAAAAGTTTTTAATTCAGGTTCAATTCCCTGGGCAACAATTAGTACACTCCCGTCAGCCAAATTTCTGACCCAACCTGTAATACCCATTTCTTTTGCTTTCTGAACTGCAAAATAACGGTATCCAACTCCCTGAACTCGTCCTCTTATAGTTATTTCGAATAGTACCATCATCAAGTTTAAAGTTTAAAGTCTCCGATTTGAGGTGTATAAATTTGGGGGAAACTACTGATTTGCGGATTTTACCACAAGGTTTTTAAACGTTCCATCTGAACCGTTTCCAACCCAAAATCCAATTTTCCCTTTTTTGAAAGTGCTCAGCATTTTTAATTCAAGTGAAGGTTTTTCAGAATTTTCAACAAAAACCTTAACAACCGGCCAATTCACTTCTACTTTGGCATGGAAAAACTCATCCGGATTTGGTAAAGGTGTGACTGTTTTTTCAAATTTTTCAGGGAATTCGGTACGTAATTTTTGCCAGGTAAACTTTGGATGACTGATATATTGCACTGAATGAGAAGTTCTTTCAGGCTTCATGAAATTAAATGGACGAAAATAAACCGCATTAAAAGTTGAATCATTTTGAATGTGAAAGGCTACACCCACGAAACTTTGCTGTAAAACATCCTTTCCTTTTACGTCGAATTCAATAGTGCCGTTTTCGAATTCAATATTCTTGAAAATGGCAAGTCCGTCGGCTTGTTTTGCATTAAAATCAATTTGTTCAATTAATCCGGTCTTTTCATTTTTACTAATTACTACCTCACGGTTATGAATTTCCAAAGCTGATTTTTCTTTAATATCGGGAATTACTTCCTGTGAAAATAATAAACAGGAGAAAATCAGACCAACAATTGTAAAAAGATACTTCATTCCTTTAATTTTTTGTTTTGAACAGCTCAACTACTTCAGGCTGCACCATTGCCCAAATTGAATAGGCGCCAATAGCGGTTCCGATCGGGAAATTTATCAAGCTCAGAACCGATAAAATCAGTGTTAGAATGCGTGCCCACTCTTTTCTTTTCAGTAACCCGATTCCTGCAATGATGCCGGGGATACTTAAAATAATCAAGACAACCATTACAACCTGTGCTATTATCCCAAATACCATTTGCGCATCGGGTTCGTCGATAAAGTTCCCTAAAAGAACAAAAAGGGTAAACAAAACTCCCCCGATAATAAGTCCGAGAATACTGAATCCAATCTGAAGGGCTGCAACTACGTTAATGTGTTTTTCCATGATTTTATTTTTTTTGATGAATCTAAATTTACAAAATACAAACGTATATTATGAACCATGAGTTAATTTTTAGACGAAGATCAACATTTAGGAGTTCAACGGGTTATTATAGTAGAGAATAACATTGTAAATAATTATTTTTGCAGAAAGAAAAAGGAGGGGAGAATGGAAATTTTAAAAGTAATATTATTGGCAATTGGTTTGGTGGGCATTGCAATGGCCGGAATGGCGCTAAATATTTTAGTTAAAAAAGGGGGTAAATTTCCAAATACCCATATCAGCGGGAATAAATATTTAAAACAAAACGGAATTTACTGTGCACAAACCCAGGATAAAATAGATCAGGCAAGTGCCTACAAAAAGATAAAGTTTGAGAGTCTGACCTTAGAATCAGATGCAAAAACCGGTGAATAGCCGGTTTTTTTTATTTATAAAACAGGCAAAAAAAATTATTGAACAACCGCTATTATTCAATACAAATAAGTAGTACGAATAATATAATGACGTATTTGTAATCATCACCCCTTTATCCTCCCGATGTATCGGGACAGGCTCTCAAGGGGAGAATCGCTGCAAACTTCAGACGCAATAAGCTTGCACAATTACCCCCTTTAGGGGGCAGGGGGTGAGTAGATGCGACAACATATTATTCCTATAACTTAAAATCTTGGTCAGGAAATAATTTATTTTGTTTGGTCAGCATATTTCCACCAGAAAATTGTACCGAAATAACCTATTATACTTGTCAAAACAATAATCAGGAAACTGTAAAAATTTAAGCCTGATTTCATATCAGCGCCACCACTTCCGCTGTAAATTCCAGGAATTGCCCACGGAAAATAATTACCAAAACCAAGTGCACCAAAAATTTGGGCCAGTACAAGTAAAATAGCCACAAAACCAAGCGGGGTCATATAACCTTTCCCGAAAATTGCGAAGAAAGCAATTGGAGTATTCAGTAAAATAATCAAAACAGTTGTCACAAAATATATAATCAAAT
>DAOPKR010000221.1:0-3373 GCA_035391305.1 Draconibacterium sp. | reverse complement strand
GTCATCAACCAATTTAATTTCTGAATATTATGAATTTGACACGGGTTCAGAAAGTAACTTGCGCTTAACCCGGTTTTAGTTTTCAAATAAATTACATTTTGTAAATTGCCCGAAAAATGTTTGCCAACTACCTGAACAAGCACATAAAAATATCAAATAGAAAAACGAGCTTTAAATCAAAAGTAAAACGCGTTCAGATTGACTATTTTAAAAACGGTTTTGAGAAATCCTGACCATATTTATTGCTTAGGCTCCTTATCTCCGGCTCCTATTGGGATATTAACTTTCAGATTAATTGAGCTGCTTTTTGTTCCCGGTTTATCCTTGTAAACATCAACAAAACCCAGGTAATATTTTGCCCCAATAGTCCAGCCTTTGCCTTTTAACAGTCTGTAGCCAAAACCAGCTCCAAATCCGGCATCAATTTTTTTCAACATGTCTTTATTATAATATCTTATCCGGGTATCAACATCTTCTGCTTCAGATTTATATTCAATCATACTTTTATATCTCAACCCGAATTCCGGCCCTGCCTCAATGTAAAAATGATTCTTAAAGTTATATTTTGCAAAGGCGGGAACATAGAAAGTATTTATTATTTGCCTGTAATTTCCATCCCATATTTCCTTGTCGTGCAACAAAAAATCGAGGTCGTTTGCGGTTAATTTATCAACTCCAGAATTCGATTTAATTAAAGCTCCGGTGTAAAACGCCCATTGATTTTTCAGTTTAAAATCGAAATAAAATCCCAGGTTAAAAAACCGTGCATAATTATTTGTTTCCAAACCTGAAATACCTGACCAGTTCATTCCTCCTTCAAGTCCAAAATCAAGTTTATCTGAATTTAGTTTATCGCCTAAAAGTAATGATATTAATATTTGTGATTGTGCTGTAATACCCAGTATTACAAAGCAAACAGCAAGGAATATCTTTTTCATAATAAATTTGGTTTATACTTTACCACTTTGGTTAAGTAATTTTATATATCAAATGTAATTGTTTGTTTTTAAAAATATGTTAATCATAATTTTATGCATAAACAGGCGGGTTTATTTCTCTTATTAACCCCTTATTGTTTCTTTAAAGCGATATTAAGTTAATTCAATTTTAGTTGGCCAATTGTGAAAGTTTTTTGAAGCATACCATTTCGTATTTTAATCTTTCTATATTTGGTCATCCCAAAAATAAAATTTAACAAAATGAAAAAATTATTTGCAATTGCCGGATTTCTTATTTTCACCTCTTCAGTTTTTGCCCAGTATTATGAAGTTACACCTCTGGCAGGCTATACTTTTAGTGGCAAAGCAGACAATGGCTACGCGACATACGATTTTTCAAATTCCTTTTTATATGGCGGCAGGCTCGACGTGCAGTTTTCAGATTTATCGTATTTGGAACTGAGTGTGCGCCGAATTGAACCCACTGTTTCGTATAAAATAGCCTCAGCTGCGAACCTCGCTGAGTTTAATACAGGTACAGCGCATTATATGGCAGGTTATTTAAGAGAATTTAGCGAGGGAAAAATTAAACCTTACGGTGTAATTTCGGCAGGAACTTCAAGATACTGGACAAAAGGAGACGCTGACGACTACCGGAAATGGTTTTTTTCAACTGAATTTGGATTAGGTGCAAAAATGTTTTTTAACGATAACATTGGTGTCAGGCTGCAGGCATCGGTAACAACACCATGGGATTTTGCGGGTGGCGGAATGTACTGGGGAGTTGGTACCGGCGGAGGTGGTGGCAGCGCAAGCCTGACCTTTGGAATACCGGTTGCACATTGGGATTTGTCGGCCGGATTAATATTCAGGATTAGAGACTAACATTTACTTGTTTAAACAGAATAATTAAAACGGCTTGTTTTTTAAAAAAGTAAGCCGTTTTTTATTTTTCAATTGCAAATATTGCCTGCAGTTTAAATATTTACAGCCCCAAACGTGATATTTATCACAAACCAGAATAAAATACATATATATCCTTATATTTGCAATTCACGACAAAAGAAAGTGAATTATGAATAATGTTAAACAACTTGTTTGCCCCATTTCCGACGAACGTATTGATGAACAGGTTACCCGGATTAATGCTCTTTTGGGAATTTTGCTGATAAGTGCGGGTTTGTTATTTAACTCTGTAATATTTATTGCATTTCTTACGGTAGATTATTACATACGCGCATTTTCAAAGGCCCGATACAGCCCTGTTGGTTTTATAAGTCTTCAGATGGCAAATGTTTTAAATCTTGATAAAAAAGAAATTGATAAGGCGCCAAAAGTATTTGCCGCCCGAATTGGCTTTTTAATGTCGCTGTCCGTTACAATTTTAATGACATTTCAGTTAAACACCGCTTCACTGGCAGTTGGCGCTGTACTTGCATTTTTCGCATCTCTCGAGTTTGTACTCGCCATTTGCATGGGTTGTATTTTGTACACATATCTGGTACTACCATTCTTTAAATAATTTGGTTTTACACACATTCAAAGCATCCGGGAACCGGGTGCTTTTTTTTTAACTGAAGATTATGAAGAAGTTAAAAATATTTCAAAATATGTTTTTTATACCTTTGTTATAAAATACAATAATCTTAAAATCGAAATATCGTGAAACGAAGCAGGAAACAAAGATTATTTAGTTGTGCCGGTTTGGGATTTTTCATTTGGTTGGCTACCTCACTGCCATTAAATGCCCAGAAATCAAGTTTTGAGTTGTGGCCCGAAACCGACGTTTGGTACAAAGTTACCCCCGGTTTTCGTCTCTCATCATTTGCTGCAATTTCCCGTTATTTTGAAAGCGATACCCGTGATTTTAACCTTACCTTTCAAGCCGATTATGCTTTTGGTAATTCAAAACGATTCTTCTTTACAAGGTTAGCCGACCAAAATTCAGCACAAAATTTAAAAGTGTGGCTTGTCAGGGGCGGATATATGGGGGGATGGAGTTTATATGACAACGCAGTAAATTATAATGAAGATATGTTTTTTGCCGAATTGCACCGGCGAATTCTTATGAAATGGCTGATTCTTTTTTCGCAACGTGTGCGTTTTGATAACCGCTGGCTTGGTGAAGACCCAATATACTCCTATCGTTTCAGGTATCGCGCTATGTTTGAGCGCGAATTTTTAAAAGGGAAAACTTCAGTGATACCATATATCAGTGCCGAACCTTTCTGGGATTCGAGATATGATAAATTGAACCGGGTAAGAATAATTGGCGGGTCAACTGTTTCATGGAAACAGCGTTTTGCATTGGAAGGAAATTTAACTTACCAGCATTTTTCAAAATCCTCATCCCCAAATATTATTGCGCTAAATGCAATTTTGCATCTCTATTTTCAATCAGCTAAAGTGAAGGAAATCTCAGGACAGAAATAATG
>DAOPKR010000220.1:0-3428 GCA_035391305.1 Draconibacterium sp. | reverse complement strand
AAAAAACTCCCTATCTTTGCCAACGAATTTAGGTTCAAAAGTTCATTTTTCGTGAACGGGATTAAAAAGGGAATCAGGTGTAAATCCTGAGCTGTACCCGCAGCTGTAAGTTCCAATTGCAATGTGCAATTAGTTTTGTTGAACTGCAAAAGCCACTGTCTCGCCTGAGTCGATACGGGAAGGCATCAACAAACGGAATAAGTCAGAAGACCTGCCATAAATTCAATAAAATAAATTTAAGCTTCGGGATAAAAAGCTTGAAAAATATAACTCATATTTTTCACCAATTATCTAAAGCTCCTTAAAGTTAAGTTGATGAGGAGGTTTGTTGTTTTAGTACTTTTAATGTTTGTGCATGTTTCGTGGGCTGTGGCGCAGAAACAGTTTTCATTGCTCGACACAATTCAACTCGAAGAAATTGTTAGTTACGGGAAACTGAAAAAATACCAGTCGGGGGCAAAAATAGAGAAGATTCCTGATTCTCAGTTTAAACTGGCGCAGGATGGCAATCTTGAACAGCTGCTTTCGCGGACCTTGCCCATTTCTTTTAAAACTGATGCGGGAGGACTTTCAACCATTCATATTCGAGGTACAGCCGCTAGTCACACAAGTGTAAATTTTGGTGGAATTGACATTAATTCGTTAACACTTGGCCAGTCAAATATGAGTGTTGTTCCCTTGTATTTGTTTGACGAAGTAGGTGTCCAGTTTGGCAGCTCAAGTTCGGTAAACGGTTCGGGGAATATTGGAGGGGCAATTCATCTCGGATTAAAAAATAACTGGACAACCGGGTTTAAAGCAGAAACGCGTGCAGCACACGGTTCGTTTGGTGAGCAACTTTATGGCACAAAATTGTTCCTCGGAAATGGTAAATTCGAGTCGGTAACCCGCGCATACTATTATTATAAAACAAACAATTTCAGTTTTACAAACCCCAACTACCGCGATTTCGAAAACCAGGTTTTTGAAATTGAAGACACGCAACATAACGCGAATGTTGAAAATATGGGTTTGCTGCAGGAATTCAACTATAAATTTGCAGAGAATAATTTCATTGTTTTTCGAGGATGGTTTGAAGAAAATGACCGGCTTAACCAGCAAAATATGCAAACCAATTTGTCTCAGCCCGATTTTAAGGAAAAGTATGACGACAAGCATGTGAGGTTGTGGGCTGAATACAAAAATAAAACTAAGCAACTCAAATATCAATTGAGTGGAGGCTATGTTTTTGATAATTCGGTTTTTAACAGCAATTCTGCTGATAGTATTCAAACTCAAAGTTTTATTGGCGAGGCGTTCGCTGAGCACGATTACTCGAAAAATGGCAGCTACAAAATTGGTGCAAAAGCAACCCGCATTTATCCGAAAGTTTATACTTATTCAAATGATCTGAAATTTGAAGACAGGATTGATTTTTATGCATCTTATTACCACCGTTTTTTCAATAAACTCACGGCATCGGTAAATTTGCGGCAAGGGTTCGTAACTGATTATAAAGTGCCTTTTACTCCTGCAGTTGGATTAAATTTCCTCGCTTTTTCAAAAGAAAAATATGTTTTGAATTTTAATGGGAACATTGCCAAAAGCTATCGTGTGCCCACATTTAATGACAGGTTTTGGATTCCCGGCGGAAACCCTGATTTAAAACCTGAAAAGGGAATGAATTATGAATTGGGTACAAAATTCAGTTACTGCGACGAGGATATTTCAGGAAACATAAAAGTCAACGCTTTTTACATGAACATAAACGACTGGATTCTCTGGAAAAACGGCGGATCGTTCTGGTATGCGCAAAACGTTCAAAATGTTGAAAGCAAAGGATTTGAAATCATGACCGATTTCACACATAAACTTTGGGTACTGGAAACTGTTTCCGGCATAAATTACAGCTATACTTCGACACAAAGAATAGAATCGCTGAGCAGCACAAACGCACTTTTCCGCCAGTTGGAATACGTGCCAATGCACAGTTTTAATTTCTTCAGCACTTCAACCTGCAAAAATCTCGATTTTACAATTGATGGGAATTATACCGGCTCCCAATTTACCGATGAAGAAGTCAGAAATATTCTTGATGCATACTTCCTGCTGAATTTTTCGGCCGGATACAGGTTGAAATTAAACAGCACCAACAATTTTAAAATAACGGGAATGATAAATAATCTGCTGGATACAGATTATCAGGCCAATTGGGGATATGCAATGCCGGGAATAAGTTATAGATTGAGTTTAACATATAATTTCAAATAACCATTTTATAAAGAAACAAGAAATGAAAAACAAGATTAAGTTTTTAATGCTTTTTGCTTTTGCAACCTCCGTTTTTGTGGCGTGTAATGATGATGACGTAGTTCCGGAACCTGTTGAACCCACCGTAAGTTACATTATAAACTACGGCGATTACACAGGGGCGAAAAGTACTGTAACCTCGTTCAGTAAAGAAACAGACGAAGTAACCACCGACTACTATGAAAATGTAAATGGCGTTGCCATGGTTTCAAATGTTCAGCATGCATTTGGCTACAACAACAAAATTTATTTTCTGGGAAACAGCTCCGACCAGCTTTTTTGGGTTGACGGCGAAACTTTTGAGCAAACCGAAAATGCAATTACGGAAGATATTGTAAAGCCACGTTTTGGCGTCGGAAACGGCAATTATTTGTATGTTTCGTGCTGGGGTGGCAACATTTGGGACGATGAAACGACTTCTTATATTGCAAAAATTAATCTGACAACAAAAACTGTTGAGAAGAAAATCTCCATTCCGGGTGGCCCTGAAGGTTTGGCAATTGCCAAAAACAAATTGTTTGCTGCCCTGAATTACAAAGACAGCGTGGCAGTTGTTGATTTAACAAGCGATGCCATTTCATACATTGAAACTCCCGCGGTTACATCATATTTTGTGAAGGACAAAAGTGATAACCTTTATGTTTCACTTGTTAGCACTTACAGTGATTTTTCAGATAAAACCGGGATTGGCTTTATCAACACAACTTCGAATAAACTTGAATCCACCTACGATTTGGCAGGAGTGAGTACTTCGTATGTAAATATTATGGCTGCCAACAACGATTTTACCAAAATATATGTAGTCAGGGAAGGCGCTAACTGGGGCGATCCGGGTGCTGTAGCGTCTTTTAATGTTGCTTCAAAATCTTTTGATGCTAATAATTTCATTGATGGAGTTGCAGGTTTAAACGGTGTTGCATTTTACAACAATAATGTGTTTTGTTTTGTGGCCGAAAGCGTTACAGGAAATGGCAAGGCAAAAACCTATTCAGCCAACGGTACATTTCTGAAAGATTATGCTACCGGAATTGCACCATTTATGTTGTTAACAGGTGATGAATAAAAAATAGTTTTCCCCTCAGCATATTTTTTGAAAATCGGGTTTCCATTGCTGAAAAGTGATGGATTCCTGGTTTTTG
>DAOPKR010000219.1:0-3557 GCA_035391305.1 Draconibacterium sp. | reverse complement strand
CAGCAAGGGTAGGCGGTTGTAGCGGTGCGACACAGGTAGCTTACCCACTTTTTTTTATAAAAAAAGGAAAATAAACTGGGTGAAAAGTTTTGCAGATTCGAAAATTAATGCTTTTCTTTGCGCCGCTGAATTTGAAAACAGCACACGTTCTGAACAGATATTGTAACAAAAAAATAAGCCGGATTAGCTCAGTTGGCCAGAGCACGTGATTTGTAATCTCGGGGTCCTCAGTTCGAATCTGAGATTCGGCTCTAAAATATTCGGGGAGTTTCCAGAGTGGCTAAATGGGGCAGACTGTAAATCTGTTGGTAATACCTTCGGTGGTTCGAATCCATCACTCCCCACTAAAGGGAATAACTAAAAAGTTGTTCCCTTTTTTTATGCTTTAAAAAGGTATTTTAGGATTTGATTTTATCTAATTAAATTATTTCTGAATCTAAAAATTGATTTAATACTATGTAATTTGAAATCAATTTTAACCAACTTTATCAAAAAATACCAATAATGAAATCAAAGCAAATTCGTCTGGTTATAATTGTAAATTTTATATTTTTTGTTGCACTGTTTTATTCATGTGATAGCAGAAAAAATCCTGCCACCGAAGAAAAAGAGGAAATAACAGTTGCTGCCTATTATTTTCCAAACTACCATACCGGTGATCCGCGAAACGATTTGAATATGGGTGAAAACTGGGCAGAGTGGGAGTTGGTTAAAAATGCAAAGCCCAGATTTACAGGACACCGGCAACCCAAGGTTCCGCTCTGGGGAACTGTAGATGAAAAAGACCCTGAAGTGATGGCAATGAAAATAGATGCCGCAGTTGAAAATGGAATCAACTGCTTTATTTTCGACTGGTACATGTATGAAGATGGTCAGTTTTTAAACCGTTGTATCGATGAAGGTTTTCTGAAAGCAAAGAATACTGATTCGATAAAATTTGCATTAATGTGGGCCAACCACGACTGGGTAAATATACATCCGTACACCCGCGGAGCTGCGCAAAAACTCCTTTATCCGGGCAAAGTTTCACCTGAAAGATTTGAAGAAATAGGAGATTTGGTAATTAAAGATTACTTCTCGAAACCCAATTATTGGAAAATTGACGGCAAACCATATTTTTCGATATACGACATACAGAAATTTGTGGAAGGTTTTGGAAGTTTGGAAGCTGCTAAAGCTGCGATGGAAAGAATGGAAACTAAAGCGAAAAATGCAGGGCTAAACGGAATCCACTGGAATTTGGTTGCCTGGGGAAATCCAATTTTGCCGGTTGAAAATGCACCCAAAAATATTCCTGAACTTATTAAAGTGTTAGGTTTCAACTCTGCAACTTCTTATGTTTGGATTCATCATACGGAGTTGCCCGAAACGCAAACCGATTATAACTGGGTACGTGACAGGTATTTTGAACACTGGGAAAAGGCAAAATCAGAATACGGCGTTCCATATTTCCCAAATGTTACAATGGGCTGGGACCCTACTCCGCGTTGCGATTTAAATTCAGAATGGGCAAACGTGGGCTACCCTTTTATGAATACAATTGGTAACAATACTCCCGATAATTTCAGAACTGCACTGCAAATGACAAAAGACAAATTACTGGCGGACCCAAGCGGGCCGCGGATTTTAAACATCAATTGCTGGAATGAATGGACAGAAGGAAGTTACCTTGAGCCCGATACAGTAACAGGAATGAAATATCTGGAAGCTGTAAAATCGGTTTTTAAATGATATTATTTTACTGAAGAAATTGGGTTTTCTACTTTCTCAAAATCACCATTGTAGCCCCGTAACCGTATTCTTTAAAAGATGCATCCTGAAAATAATATTTTCTGAATTTTGATTTAAGTACATTTATCACTTCCTGTTTCAAAACTCCCTGCCCAATTCCGTGAATGAACACAATTTTACGGACTCCGCTTTGAATGGCAACTTTCATTTCCGATTCAACTTTTTCTATTTGAATTGCCAGAATTTCTGAATTGCTCAATCCGTTTGAGTTATCAAGCAATTCGTTTATGTGCAAATCCACTTCTACAATTTCGGCACTTCTTTTTGGTGCTATTTTTTCTACAATAGTTCCCTGCTCTTTTTTCTCAACAACTTTTTGAAAATCTGCTTCCGTTAGTTTGTCAATTTCGGTTGTAAAAATATTAGGGGTGATTTGTAATACCATTGCGTTTTTTTTGAAAAGCAGATTCTGATGAAAACTTGTTTCCTTGTAAAATTTAACCGGATTAATCTTAAACTGCTTTCTAATTGGTTCTGTCCACTCGTTTTCGTTTTTCTGAAAATAGATGATTTGAAACCCGTATTCGGGCAAGTTGCTTAAATCATTTTGAACAATACTTTCCAGTAATAATCTTGAATTTGACTGCAAAGTGCCGTGTTTTACAGTCTCAAAGCTACTTTTGTTTATGTGGGTGTACCGAAACAAAACAGTAAAATTACTGTCGTTAACAAGATAAAGTTTTATATCTGCCGCCAGCGGATTTCGTGAATCTGCGGGGACAAAACAAAAATAGAAATCGGGAGAATTTTTGCCGTTTATGATTTCACCCGGACTCTCTTCTATTTCAACTTTTGGTGCAATTCCGGGTTGAATATTTTGGCTCGGCTGAGAAACCGTCCCGGCATTTAGTTCCGGATCGCTTGTGTTGAGCAGTTGTAAAATGGGATAAGGAATTTCGAACCCATCATAATTCTCAACCATTACCAGGTTCTTATTCAGAAATCGTGTAACTACTCCTCCGCCTACGTCATTCAAAAACTTTACTTTATCGCCTACTTTTATCATTGTCTGAAATTTTTCGCAAAAGTACAATTTTAAACCGATGCATTTTTAAGCTATTTTTGCAGGCGTTAAAACAGAAAGAAAAATTGGATTCATTCAAAAACATTAAAATAAACGATTTTACGTACGATTTACCTGATTCAAAAATTGCAAAGTATCCTTTAACTAAAAGGGATCAATCGAAATTACTGGTATGGGAAAATGGTGCAATCAGCGAAAGCACATTTCAAAATTGTGTTGATTTTATTCCTGAAAAAGCCCGTTTGGTTTTTAATAACACACGGGTAATTCATGCGCGTTTATTTTTCAGGAAAGAAACAGGTTCTCAAATTGAAATATTTTGTTTGGAACCTGTTGAACCTCATGATTATCAGCTTGCTTTTCAGGAGGAAAAACAGGTGGTTTGGAAATGCATGGTAGGTAATTCAAAAAAATGGAAAAGCGGTATTTTGTCGAATGAAATTGAGATTTCCGGGGAAAAAGTTAAACTTCAGGCCGAAAGAATTTTGCAGGAGGGGAATACTTTTCATATAAAATTAAGTTGGGACAAGCCATTCACATTTTCTGAAATAATTGAACACACCGGAGTTTTGCCAATTCCTCCGTATTTAAACCGTGAAACCGAAGCATCGGATGAAGAAACTTACCAAACCGTTTATGCGAAAATAGATGGTTCGGTGGCAGCACCCACAGCAGGACTGCATTTTACTGAGTCGGTTTTAAGCAAACTTCAGCAGCGAAATATTTCGAAAAGCGAAATTAC
>DAOPKR010000218.1:0-3582 GCA_035391305.1 Draconibacterium sp. | reverse complement strand
AATTAAAACCAGGGTGAAAATAAATTTTGGTAATCCCGCCTTCTTCCCAGCCGGTGGCAATATCCTCTAATCCATCGTTATTTGCATCGGCCAGTTTTACACCATCGGCACCGCTAAATGAATTGTCAATTACATGCATTTTCCAGGAATTCTGAGCCCGAACAGTGAAAACCGCTGAAAACAAAATAAGCAGTATATATTTTATGCTGGTTGAAAAATTTGTTCTCATATCAATCCGTTTAAATCGGCTATAAAAACCTGTCGTTTTCCTTCGGGCGCGCCATTAAAGCAAACCTCTTTATAATCGCGGCTCCAAACCGGATGCGGGTCAAGTTTGTAATGACTTCCCGGTTCGCCTTTTTTATAGTGATTTCCGTTGTTTCCAACATTGGTTGGAACTGAACAAATCATTTGTTCCTCATCAGTATTCAGGTCAATCAAACGGATTGGAACTTCGTCTTTTGGTGAAGGAATCCATTTTTGTTTCGGGTAAGTATCGGCCAGTAAATAAGATGAATCAGGATTTACGCTTGCATGCCCACTTCCCAGGTGCATTTCTGATAATATTTTAAATTCTGAACCATCATATTTAAACTGGCAAAACATCATATTTTTATAACCCAGCCATCGGGGAATGCAGTTCATTACAACATGTTCACCGTCGGGATGCCAGTTGGGATGGTTTCCGCTGCCGCCAAAATCCGCCTTCTGATTCCAGTATTCTCTTGTTAAACATTGTTTCAGATTACTGCCGTCAACATTCATCGAAAACAAAGAAGCATCTCTTCCTTCATTATTTTTCAATCCTCTTAAAACCTGCAATATCCTTGTGTTTTGTTTGTTGAATTTCGAATGAAACAGATAAAGAATGCTTTCATTGTAATAGTCTAAATCTTCCGCCGGACCTTCCACTTTTGAGAGAAACTCAGGAAAAGCAACAAGCAATTCCGTTTTATTTGTTTCTAAACTGGTTTTCCAGAGCCCTTCATTTTCAAAGTCACTTTTTGTAAACACACCCGGTTTTCCGTATTCTTTATCGGGCACAGCGTATCCGTACTGATGGATATTCATGGTCAGCAGGTTCGGACTGATGACAGATTTCTCATCCGGGGCAATATCATATTTTGCTCCTGAAAATGCTTTTGCTTCTCCTGTTTCAATATCGATACGGACACAAACAGGCTTTTCGTCGATAATATCGTTACAATACAAAAAACTGCCGGATATTTCGCCCCACTGGACATTTGCTCCCAACTGAAACGACCAGGCTCTGGTTTTATAAACTGTTTCAATCTTTTCGTTTTTTAAATCGATTACACACACTTCGGCAATATCTCCCCAGACAGGAGTTTTTCCCTGGTAGGGAAGTTTTGTAACAGTAAGGAAATTCCGGTTGGGACTCCACGGACAAACGTCGTAAAAAGTATGAACATAAAATCCATCGTCGGGAGTGACACAGGTAACCGGGGCAAGAAAACGTCCGGATTTGTGTGACCTGAATTTGAATTGCTTCATGTTGCTTTTTTCAGTTGTTAGTGACCAATGGCCCGGAGCAACAAGAAGCGCCGCAAAACCTGCCGAAGTTTTATGTAGAAATTGCCTTCGTTTCATTTGTATCATTGTTTTGAACTTTATTGAGCTACAATTTTGAACACATTTTAAAGTTCATCGTCATCATCCTGATTTTTCTTCTTTTTGTTTTTGAGCTGTTTTGGTTCTTCTTTTACTACCATTTTGGTAAATACGTCCCTGAATGTAGAAATCAACCCGAGCTGTTCCATTGTTAACTTGTTTTCAGCAATTACATTTTGCTCCAGCGGATCTTCTAAAACATTATATATTTCGCCGGTTTCATACAATTTCCATTCTTTGTTATGCACAAACCGTTTTTTTTCAAAGCCACTTTTTTGCGGATCGTAATGGCAAAAAAGCCATTCTCTCGGAGTATAATCCTGCCCCAGCATTTGTGGCAGAAAACTGATTCCGTCAGTAACAAAAGTTTCGGGTAGTTCAATACTGGCAGCATCACAAATGGTGGGCAGAAAATCGGCAAAATCAACAAGATTTCCGTTCACCTGGCCTGGTTCAATCTTACCTTCCCAAAAAGCAACAAGCGGTACATGTATTCCATATTCGTTAGTGAGGCCTTTCATTCCCGGTACTTCGCGTCCATCCTTCATCGCTGAAATGATTTCCCTTCCCGTACCATTGTCGCCGGTAAACAAAATCAGCGTGTTTTCACTGATTCCCAATTCACGCAACTTGTCGATAATTTCGCCCACATTTTTATCAACGTAAGCCATTTCATCTTTAAAAAATACTGTATCAGAACGGCCTCCCCCGGTTTCACCTTTTGCCACAACCTTAAAATCCCCGTAAACTTTTCCGTTATCGGGCGAAGGCACAAACGGACGATGAGAAAGCACCATCGGATAATACACAAGAAAAGGTGTGTCTTTTTTCCGTTCCATAAAGTTTTTTATGAAATTCACGAAAAGCTGGGGCCCGTATTCACCGTTTTCATACTTCTTTCTTTTCCCGTTTTCAAGTAATCGCGGATTTTTATAACGCTCGTTGTATGTTGAAACCGTATCCATTAAATTCCATAAAAGATATTCATCGAACCCGGATTTGTAGGGTGCAAATTCATCGCCGCGTAACTGCCATTTTCCGGCAATGCAGGTGGAATAACCCTGTGATTTTAAAATATGCGCAAACGTGGTTTCATTCTGATTCAGATATCCCCAGCGTTCATAATTCCTGAAATTTGATTTCCCTGTCATTATTTTCACCCGCGACGGACTGCATAAAGGTTGTGAATAACATTGTTCAAACCTCACTCCCTGCTCAGCCATTTTATCAATGCGCGGCGTTTTGTAGCTGGCACTTCCGTAACAACCAATGGTTTCGAAACCAATATCGTCGGCCAAAATCAGAATAATATTCGGCTTTTTTTCAAGTTGTTGCTGAAGAGTGGCAGCAGGCGAACCAACCGCACTTTTTAAAATTATCAGTATAATTATCAAAAAATACAGTAATTGTTTTTTTTTCATTTTAATGACTGATTAGTTGTGTTTATTTTGAAAAACATAATTCAAAATTGAATTTGAAACCCTAATTATTTACCCCAATTCTTATTTGGATCTTTGCCCAAATTCAGGATTAGTTCACCTCCATTTACCAAATTATTATGGTCAATCCAGTATTTCTGAAGTGGTTTTTTGTTTAGTGATGCAGATTGTATGAATACATTTTCAGCGCTGTTCCCATTCACAACAATTGTAAATTCTTTCCCCGGATAATATTCCTGATTCAGTTCAATTTTCACTTTATCAAATATTGGACTTCCCAACTGGTATTGCGGATTTTCCTCGGTTCCGCCATTTATTTGAAATAACCCGATTTTCATCAGTACCGAAAGACTGCCCATCAAACCCTGGTCTTCGTCGCCATTGTAGCCCGTATCGGGCGCCAGCCCGCTAAACGCAGCAGCTAAAACTTTTCGCGACCAATACTGGGTTAACCAGGGTTGTTCAAATTGATTAAAAACAAATGCAGTTTGAATGGAAGGCTGATTTCCGT
>DAOPKR010000217.1:0-3661 GCA_035391305.1 Draconibacterium sp. | reverse complement strand
ACGGACTTTGGTTGTTAATACCCTGAAATCCCATTTGTATCTGTACGCTAAAAAAGCGACACAAACTACTGAAGCAACCAATAGAATCCATAAATCTCTGAAAGGATCAACTTCTTTTTGAAAAAACAAAGCAGGAGTTTGTAAAACTGAAGATTTGGTTGTTACAAAAATGGATGAAAAAACATTGTTGCCTGCATGTAAACCAATTGCCAGTTCAATTCCATCATCCAAAGTTGAAACTACAGCGAAAATAACCCCAAACATAAAATACATTGGCATCACACTCCAAAAGCCAAATTCGCCAACTTCGGGGTTCATACCATGAAGCAGGGCAAAAAATATTGATGGAATTAAAATAACCACCCAGCGGCGTTTTGTCCAGGCAGCAACTCCCTGTGCCAAATATCCCCGAAAAAGAAATTCCTCGGTCCCAGCCTGAAAAGGTATCAGTAAAAAGGAAATAAGGACAAGCGGGATAAAAGATGCGACATTAAACCTTAACTCGAAATTATCAGGATTCAAAGCTAAATCTGCGAAAAGAAAACCAACTGAGATAATCGCCCACAACACAAACCCCGTTAAAAAACGATTAAAACGAAATGAAATTCCGCCGTTAATAACATCCAGATATGTCCGTTTGTGAAAGGCTTTTATCAAAAATATTGCAATAACCAGTGATATCAAAAACGGAATTATCATCAATACAAGACCCACATTCGGGTCAATACCATAAACCGACAAATCAGCAATATTTTCAGGTTTAACAGGTATTCCACCGTTTTTATAAGTACTTACAGCGATAACAATTACCAGCGGAATTGCACCAATTAGTTGCCCGATAAATAATGAAATAAAGAATACAAGAAAATATTTCCAACCTTGATTTTGCCTGTCGATTGCGCGTTCTAAATGGTTCATTTCAGGTGTAATTAATGGTTTTTGATTTTATTCCAAAAATAGAATTTATTTTGTTGAACAGAAATGTAATAACATAAAACTGTTCGATAACATTTTATGAGCCCTGAGAAATTAAACAGACCGACAGAAAGGTTATCTTTGCAAAAATTTCAAACAATGAATTCACCTACAAAATATTTTCCGCGTTTACAGGAAATCAACCGGGCAAAAATCAACCTGAACGGGATAATTTCGCAAACACCACTCCAAAAAAACTTTAACCTTTCAGACGAATTTGGTGCAAATATTCTGCTCAAACGCGAAGATTTACAGGTTGTCCGTTCCTACAAATTACGTGGCGCCTACAACAAAATAGCACATCTTACAACCGAGGAATTAAAAAACGGTGTAGTTTGTGCCAGCGCCGGAAACCATGCGCAGGGAGTTGCATATTCGTGCCAGAAACTTGGTATAAAAGGCAAAATTTACATGCCCACCACTACCCCGCTCCAAAAAATCAAACAGGTAAAAATGTTCGGGAAAGAATTTGTTGAAGTAGTTTTAACCGGCGATACCTTTGATGATGCACAAAGTTCAGCAATGGAGGACTCGGTAAAAACCGGCATGGCATTTATTCATCCGTTTGACGACCCGCAGATTATTGAGGGACAAGCAACAGTTGCACTTGAAATTTTACAGGACTCAAAAGAAAATATCGATTTTGTATTTATTCCGGTTGGAGGCGGCGGGCTGGCTGCCGGAATGGGCGCATACTTTAAACAGGTTAGCCCGCAAACCATAATTATTGGTGTTGAGCCGGCCGGGGCTGCATCCATGCAAAAATCACTTGAAGCAGGGAAAGTTCTTGAGTTAAAAAACATCGATAAATTTGTTGATGGCGCAGCAGTTCAAAAAGTTGGAGAATATACATTCGAAATTTGCAAACAGGTTGTTGACCATATTATTACAGTTCCGGAAGGACGCATTTGCACAAAAATCCTTGATCTCTACAACCAGGATGCCATTGTTTTGGAACCGGCAGGCGCTTTGTCAATTGCGGCTTTGGATTTTTATAAAGATGAAATAAAAGGTAAAACCGTTGTGTGTGTTGTCAGCGGCAGCAACAACGATATTACCCGCACCGAAGAAATTAAGGAACGTTCGCTTTTGTATGAAGGACTGAAACATTATTTCATTGTGCGGTTTCCGCAGCGGGCAGGTGCTTTAAGTACTTTTGTTGACGTGGTTCTGGGTCCGACTGATGATATTACACACTTTCAGTATTCGAAAAAAACAAACCGTGAAAAAGGGCCGGCAGTTATCGGGATTGAAATACGAAATAAAGAAGATTTCAACGGGTTGGTTCAGCGAATGGAAGAAAATGGTTTCATTTATGAATACCTGAATGAAAAACAGGATTTGTTTCAGGTTTTAGTGTAAAACTAACGAAAATCTACAAAAAAATGAATCGGGTTATACTCCTTCTTTTAATTTCAATTTGCGTAATACATTTGTCGGCGCAGCAATTTCGATATTCGCATTCGTTTTACGAAGAAGTTGATACTCTTAAAAATGTTGAATATGCCCAGGCTGATTGGCTGAATAACCCAATTTCACTTCTTGCGGAATATAATATTCATGATGGCGAAAACACAACAATCCTCAAACCCCTTTATATGGATATTTTTATGCCTAAAGATGATTATTTTAAAAACCGTCCGGCAATTATTTTTGCACACAGCGGTGGATTCCTTATTGGATCCCGCCTTAGCGATGATATGTTAGCTTTATGTGATTCGTTTGCCCGCTTAGGTTATGTTACTGCAACTATTGACTATCGGCTTGGAATGGGCGCAACAGTTTCACGTTTTCTGGGTATCCCTATTGGTGTGAAGGTGAATGAGGTCAACGGTTATCGCGCATTTTACCGGGGAATTCAGGATTCACGGGCAGCCATCCGTTTTTTAAAGAGAAATTTTGGGAGTTTTGGAATCGATACAACAAAAGTATTTTTTGTTGGAAGTAGTGCCGGAGCAATTCTTAGTATTCAGAACCTCTATCTCGACAAGCCTAGTGAAGTGCTTTCCGATGCCTTTCTTTCTCCGTCTCTTGGGAATCTCGACACAGTTGGATTTCAGGGATTTGGTGGTAAAGCAAACGCATCGGTTGGCATGTGGGGAGCCCTGCAAAATCCTGAAATAATTGAAAATGAAAAAACACCGATATTCCTAATACATGGAACCGACGACAATGTTGTGCCTTTTAAAAAGGGGATGCCACTTGACGGAATTGTTCCGCCAAATCCTGCGGTGAGCTTAATACTTCCTCAGTCATTCGGAAGTTTCTGTATCGACACGGCGTTAAATAACCGGGGAATCAGTCATGAAACTTATTTTGTGGAAGGTAAAAAGCATGAGTTTTACGGCGTTGATACTGGTAAATTTTTTCCGGAAGGACCCAATGAATACTGGGATACAATTCAATGGAAAATAAGGGATTTTCTGTTGGCACAATTTCAACCCAAAGCCGATTTTGAATTTGAAGCGCAAAACCTTGTTGTAAATTTTACTAATACATCTTCGGATAATTACGGTGCATTCTGGGATTTTGGAGATAGCTCCACTGGCAATGACGAATATACGCATACCTATCAGCAGCCGGGAACTTATAATGTAAAATTGATTGCCTGTAATCGGAATCTCGCTTGCGACACAATTACAAAAAAGGTTGTAGTTGATACAAATGTTTTGGCGGAAAACAAAAG
>DAOPKR010000216.1:0-3707 GCA_035391305.1 Draconibacterium sp. | reverse complement strand
CTGCGCGACCAAACTTTTATTGACCAGCAGCAACGGTATGTTGACTTGCACCGGCCTGATGGCAAACCTGACATTTTACAGTTTATAGAACACGGAACATTGAATCTCGTTGCACAGGCTGAAATCATTGGCCACATGTCGCAAACACTTTCCAATTCTGTTCTCGATAACTATCACCACCTTGGCGATGCAGCCTCGATAACTGACGGACTTCCATATAATCCTGAACTTGGTCCATACGAAAAAGCTGCCGATGGACGGTCAAGCGGAGTAAAAGACGATATGTGGGCATTTACCAGCCGCAACGCCGGACTCGACCTCAGGGCAGCAACAACCTTTGCCGCAGCAAGCCGCGCATTGAAAGGTTTCAATGATGATCTTTCAGCAAGGGCACTGACTCAGTCGAAACGACTGTTAACCGAGGCTACCGAAATTCTCGCCAAACAGCCGCAAAATAACCGTGGTTTTGGTGGCGGAGCTGATATTGCAACCAACCTGCAATTGTACATTTCAACAGGGGAACAACAGTACATTGATAAATTTCAGGAACTGCTCTGGCCCGCTTTGGACCGCAATGTAAGTTTCACACTATCCACTGCATTGAGTGCCATTCCGCATATGGACGCATCGTACAAAGAAAAACTCCTTCCGTTTGTGCTGAAATACAAAGAATATATCGAAGGACTTGAAAAAGATAATCCGTACGGAGTACCTATTGGACTTGGCAACTGGGCGGGCAGCGGCGCAGTGGTAAATTTTGGAACTACTATTTGTTTCGCCAATAAATATTTCCCTGATATAATAGATGCCAGCAATGCCTTTAAAACTACCAACTGGTTGTTTGGCTGTCATCCGTACCACAATTATTCGCTTGTGGCAACAGTAGGCGCCGCCCGCCCGAAAGCTGTGTTTTATGGCAACAACAGAGCCGACTTTTCCTTTATTCCGGGCAATGTTGCTCCGGGTTTGTTATTCAGAAAACCCGACCATTTTGAAAACTACGACGACTGGCCATTTTTGTGGGGACAAAACGAAGGCACCATCGGCGGAAACACCGGTTACCTGATTTTTGGATCGGCATTTAAAAATATTATTAAATAAGTGCTTTTGCCGGGTACTGAAATCTGAAAACAATTTGATTTGATAATAGATTCCATCTTTTTAGAAAGATGGAATCTTTAAAATATTTCCCTAAAACTGATTAGAATTTAAGCAAACATTATCTGTAATTTTCTGTTTAATTGTCTGTAAATTTTAATTAAACAAAGTAATTTTTAAGGAATTACAAATTCAATCAGAATAAGGCAATATCAGAATAAATGGGATTCTTTCAATTACATAAAACACAAAAAATACCGGCTACAGTCGACCAGGTCTGGGATTTTATTTCGTCGCCGGCGAACCTAAAAATAATTACGCCTGAGTACATGAGATTTAATATTACTTCAAAATTGACTAACGAAAAAATGTATCCGGGCATGATAATCAGTTACAAGGTGAGCCCTGTTTTGGGAATTAAAATGACATGGGTAACTGAAATCACACAAGTTAAAGAGAAAGAATATTTTGTTGATGAACAGCGGGTTGGCCCATATTCCATGTGGCATCACGAACACAAAATTGAACCTGTTGAAGGTGGCGTTTTAATGACAGATATTGTTTCCTACAAACCTCCTTTTGGAATGCTTGGATCAATCGCAAACACTCTTTTAATCAAAAAACAGTTGAAGGAAATTTTTGATTTCCGCACTTTAGCAATGGAAAAAATCTTTGGAAAGATGGATTAAATATTGCTTTTTGTTTTCCAATCTTCCGGTTTTAACACCCGCAAAAAATCATAAAATTCACATTCAGGTATTTCTAATCAGATCGCAATAAAATTTGTTAACAAATTCCGAATAAAATGTAAACATATCTTACTATTTAGACATGGGATAAATTGCTGTAACACCTTGTAAATATTAGTTTTTGGTTCTATTTTAGGGGCAAATTTAAAGCGGAAAAAACCATGATTAATAAGGCAATTACTCTTGTTTCAATTATTTTATTTTCGGTAAGTTTAATAAACGCGCAAACTCCCACAAAATGGCGAGGCCCTAATGGAAACGGTGTGTATAACGAAACCGGATTACTCAAAAAATGGCCGGCTGCTGGTCCTGAAATTATCTGGCATTTTGATGAACTTGGTCAGGGTCACTCTTCACCTGTTTTTGCCAACGATTTAATTTATGTTTCGGGCATGGCTGACAATAAAGGTTACATTTATGCTATTACGCCAAATGGAAAACTGAAATGGAAAGCTTCCTATGGCCCTGAGTTTACAGAAAGTTATCCCGGTTCGCGCTCAACACCAACCATTTCGGGCGATTTACTTTATATTTATTCGGGGTTAGGAGTTTTAACCTGCATGGATGCGAACACAGGAAATATTAAATGGAAAAAAGACGTTTTTAATGATTTCGATGGGGAAAATATTCGCTGGGGAGTTACAGAAACTGTAGTTGTCGACGGAGGGTTGGTTTATGTAACACCAGGCGGCAAAAAAAATAATGTTGTTGCCTTGAACCGGAATAACGGTGACCTGGTGTGGAGCACCCCAGCAATGGGCGAAAAATCAGCATACTGCACCCCACTTTTAATTCAATTGCCAGCAAGAAAACTATTGGTAACAATGACAGCCGACCATATTATCGGGATTGATGCAGCTTCAGGAAAAATGCTCTGGTCGCACCCGCAAACAAATCGCTACCAGGTTCATGCAAACACACCAATTTATGCCGATGGAGGACTTTTTTGTTTTAGTGGTTACGGTCAGGGGGGCGTAAAACTTGAACTCAGTGCCGATGGCAGCAGTGTAAAAAAAACATGGTTCAGTGATAAACTTGACAGCCGGATTGGCGGAATGGTAATGATAAGCGGATTTTTATACGGATCGGGCGACAACAACCGCGAATGGCGTTGCGTGGACTGGAAATCAGGAGAGGAAAAATATGCCGACAAAAACATTGGCAAAGGGGTTGTAATTTATGCCGATGGAATGCTTTATTGTTACAGCGACCGCGGTGAACTGGCGCTTGTCGAGGCTAACCCTGCGTCTTTTAAAATTATCAGCCAAACCAAAGTTGAACTGGGTTCAGACCAACACTGGTCGCACCCGGTAATCAACAACGGCAGGCTGTATCTGCGCCATGGTAATGTTTTAATTGCTTATAAAGTTAAATAACTAATTAGACACAAGAAATATAGACACAAGTATCAGGACTGATAAAGACGCAAGATTTATAGACGGAAGTAGCAAGATAAGAAATCAAAAAGGGATTGAGAATATTAAAAAACATTTTTATGCACAATTTTAAAGAATTAAAGATATGGCAGAAATCGCGCACATTTGTTAAGGACATTTACATTTTGACAAAACAATTTCCGAATGATGAACTTTTCGTAACTACATCTCAAATGAGAAGGGCAGCCCTTTCAATTCCATCAAATATTGCAGAGGGTGCAGGAAGAGAATCCGACAAAGATTTTTCAAGGTTTCTTGATATTGCAAATGGTTCCGCATTTGAGATAGAGTCACAAATCTACATCGCTTGCGATCTGGAATATTATTCCGAAGAAAAAATGGACGTATATCTTGAAAAAGTTCAGGAACTACAAAAAATGATTTATCATTTCAAAAAACACCTGAATTCTTAATCTTGATACTT
>DAOPKR010000215.1:0-3736 GCA_035391305.1 Draconibacterium sp. | reverse complement strand
AAAATAATTATCACAATAATTCTATTCATTGTTGAAATCTTTTGTTGCCACTGAAGATATTTGCTGTTTGCGGTAAGGCAAGGATTAACTGCCAGGTTTCATAATCAAACTTAAAATCGACAATATCAAACCTACAACGGCTATTCCAAAAGTTAACCAGAATTGCCATTTTTTTAACCTGAATTCTTTAATTTCTGCCTTTAACTTTTGTTCTTCCAATGTTTTTCGTTCTTCTTCCTTTTGTCTTTTTACTAATTCGTTTTTCAACCATTGAACTGCGCCACCAGATTCTATAAATTGTTTCGTTATATAATTTGCTGAAAGAAACATGTATTCATTGTTTTCTTCAATCCAACGAATTACAGGATGTTCTTCATATTGTATTTCACAGATTAATTTTTCCACATAGAACTCTAATTCGGAATACTGGATATTTAATTTATCAAGTAATTTTTCTACCCTAATATTTTTATTAGGAATATCAGAACTCAACATTAATATCGTTTTTATGAGTTCATCAATTTTTTCGGCTTGTTGGTAATTAATCATTATAAAAAAAAGATTTGTTTTACTGCCCCCAACTGTCGCGCGATTTTTTCAAGTGGCACCTTTGACCGTCTTTTATTTTACCGGTTTCCCTTTGCCCTGTTGTGGGTTTTACACAACATCTGGCAGTTTCCGGCATCTGTTGCGCCACCTTTGCTCCATGCTGCAACATGGTCGGCGTCCATTTCGGCCAGCTTCCAGGTTTTACTTTTGTTGGCATCGTGGCCGAGGGCGCAAAGCGGACAGTTTGATTCTCTTTTTGATTCAGCAATTTTAGTTTGTGCTGCGTAAACCGATTTTTTTGTTGCATCGTCAAAAACCCGCACATCGAGCAGTTTTGTGTCAACCGAACCACCAAGGATATACTCAAAAATGCCTTTGCGGTTTTTTACATACGGGTCGGCGTAGAGTTTTTGTACTTCTGCCGATACTTCTGCCGGATTATACGCTTTCCGGTGATATTCTTCGTATAAACGCCCCCATTCGAGCCCGCACATTTCGCGCTCCACATCTTTAAACACACCCGAAACCCAATCGATTACCGTATTGAAATAGGTTTTTAGTTCGTTTATGTTTGTGTCGTAACGGTGGCGGCTCATGTAACTGATAATATTTCCTTTGCTAACCCATTCAAGCGCGCGTTTTAAAAAATCCTGGCGGTCGGCGCTGCCCGAAATATAGGCGCTCCATTTCTGGACATTGGAGTTCTGGCTGTTGCTGAATTCCTCTTTGCCAAGTGTTACAAACGGCCCCGAGAATATGGCATTGTTTACCTCCTGGTCGTTGAGTGGAATGCCCGCAATATTGATTGTCCTGAACCAATTTTTTATTTCTGTTTCTTCACCTTCGCATTCGTAAATGGTAAGTTTTGTTTCCAGTATTTTTTTTTGTTTGTTGGTGGCAATACCGCTGAAATACTGCTCCATGCCATTTTCATCCTTCACGGCAAACTTGTTGGTAACATACCGCCCGAAACTTGTTATGCGCTGCTGCCCGTCTAAAACTTCGAATTGATTATCGCTTACTTTTACGAAATAAATTAAACCCAGCGGATAGCCTTTCAGGATTGATTCGATAACGGCTACATCTCTTTTACCATCGGCATAAATATAGTTGCGCTGGTACTCGGGTTGTATGGTGAGTTTACCGCTCAGCCCGAACAAACCCTTTCCTTCGAGTTCGTTATACACAAAACCTTCGCAAATGTCTTTTACTGTAATGTTGGTTTTTAAGGTTGTTTCCATTTGGTTTTTATTTTGGTAATTGTATTTCAAAAAATGCATTTTATTTTGTTTTTAATAAGTCCTGCCTTTCAGGCAGATTGTCCATGTTCGCACCGGCCTGAGGTCATAGACCCCAGGTTATGAAAATCTGTCCTTTTCAGGACTTTCATCACAGCCTCGAAGAGGCCCGATTTTCATAACCGCAAGGTCAGCGACCTGCGGACCTGCAAACAGCAAAGAACAACTGCCTGAAAGGCAGCACCAAATCAGCAACTCAACTTTGTCATGAAAGTATATCTTCTCTAATATCGGGTTGCTTTCGAGTTCGTTATACATCTTTTACTGTAATGTCAGTTTTTAAGGTTGTTTCCATGTTATTTTAGTTTGTGTTTGATTAATACTCGTGCATAAAGCTGAACATAAAAGTCATTTTCAACTATATAATATGTCTGACCTTGTGGCGGATTATTTATTTTTAATGTAGCTCCATCATTTAGTTTGGTAACGTCACTTTTTTTACCATTTGAACTTACTTGGATTTGAGGAGGATAGATTTTTGAAGCTGCTCCGAACCAAGTTTTTGAAATTCCTAAAATTTGAAATTGTTCAGGACAATATTTATCGAGAAAACTAATCGGAACACCCATCACTCCGTCGTAATCGCCTGGGATTGCATCGGTAAAAGGCACTTCAATGGCATCGTAGTTATCATATTTGTCATACGATTTTTTTCCTTTAATCTCTTTGTGTTTGCTGTATTTCAGGTTGTCATCCATGGTCATTAACGGTAGTGGCTTGTGGCGTCTTCCGTGGTCGAGATTTGTAAACCAGCATGAATTTCCGAGTCTTGTATAATCTCCCACATAACCAAGCCGGGCTGCCTTTTGTCTGTCGCTTTCAGCAACCTCAGCACCAGCAGGAACGGCAAATACCATATCATTACCGTTACCTGTAGCACCTAACCATGCCTTGTTTTCTTTTATCAACGGAAAAACTTCCTTATAAGTAATAGCATTCATATTGCCGATAATCACAAATTGTTTATCTGCTTCAATAATCCACGCCAAAAACTCGCGGAA
Organism: Draconibacterium sp.; assembly: GCA_035391305.1. Taxonomy (GTDB): domain Bacteria; phylum Bacteroidota; class Bacteroidia; order Bacteroidales; family Prolixibacteraceae; genus Draconibacterium. Next base: position 888 of record DAOPKR010000215.1, on the reverse strand, counting down.
CATCGAAAACGGCGGGTTTGTAATAATAATGTCGGCTTCGTCGCGGAGTTGTTTAATTTCATCGCTTTTAAAATCGCCATCGCCCGTTAGGTAATGCCATTCCAAATCGTTTACATCTATTTTGCCATCTCCCGAAATATCTTTGTCGAGAATAAAAATTTTACCATTTCTCCTTGTTTTATCTTCATCGAATTGCGGGTTGTTTACCTCAAAGAGTGTTGGCTGGTAGCCGCTTTTGTATTTTTTACTATCAACGGCATAACTTGTGCTGATTAGTTTTTTAAGGCCGAAGTTTTCGAAATTCTGGGCAAAAAATTTGGTAAAGTTGCTCCACTCGGGGTCGTCGCAAGGCAACAGTATTGTTTTTCCTTTAAAAACATTGGGGTTGAATTCCAGATACGCTGTTATTTCTTTTTCAATATCGTGGTATTGGGTATAGAACTCGTCGTTTTTAGCATTTTTAGCATTTGTGAGATTGCTGTTTGATGATTTATTTGCCATAGATTTTGGTTTCCTGCCTTTGTATTTCTGATTTTGTATCGATATTGATGAAGGTTAAAAATAGAAATAATTGCTGAATAAATGCCAACTGAGATGAAAGAGAACGACGGCAGATTTACGTATTAAGCAAGTTCAGGGCTCGTCCCCCTTTGACACGAATTAACTCAAAAAAGCACTGGTATTTTTTCAAAGGGGGAATTTGAAAGCCGGAACAAACGGTTTGAACTAGTAACATACTTCAGAATCCCCCATAATCCCTCCCGATAAACCGGGACAGGCTCTTTAATATTGAAATCTTTATTTCAATTCGGGTTCAGCAATTAAAGGGGGACTCGCTTCGATGATACTTTTCAATTCTTTGCAATTTCTATAAATATGCCAACCCGC
>DAOPKR010000214.1:1943-3763 GCA_035391305.1 Draconibacterium sp. | reverse complement strand
GTTTACCGCAATGCCGATGGTGTTAAAGGCGGTGACGTTTGGGGAAAAAGAAGCCCCTGGGTTGCACTCCGAGCCGACAAGCAAGGTGAAATAATTACAATTGTAATTATCGACAATAAAAATAATACAAACTATCCGGCGTGGTCTCATGCCCGTGGCTACGGATTATTTGCAACAAATAACCTCGGCGGGCAAAGCTTCGATAAAAATGCCGACCCGGTAAAAGTAATTTTAAAACCCGGGGAACAAATTGTATTTAAACATGAAATTGTAATTGGAGGCGATCTTACAGATGCTGAAATCAACAAAATGGCAAAAGACTTCAAATAGTTTTCAAAGAATATTTAAAAATAAACCACACGGTTAAATTAATATTTCCGGCAAAAATCAGAACTGCAGTTTTGCCAGATTAATAAGTAAAGTTCATTGTATTTAAAAATCTGAATAATATGAATCTAAATCAATCAAGAAGAAGTTTTATACAAAAAAGTTTGATTACCGGTGCAGGGCTTGCATTAATCGACCCATTTTCAGCACAGGCGATGATGAAAAAATCAAAAATGAAACTTGGGCTTGTAACCTATCAATGGGGTAAGGATTGGGATTTACCAACATTAATTGCCAATTGTGAAAAAACAGGCCTGCTTGGCGTTGAGTTACGTACCGAACACGCGCACGGTGTAGAAACAAATCTTACGGCCAGCCAGCGTGCTGATGTAAAGAAACGTTTTGCTGACAGCCCTGTAACCTGCATTGGTTATGGTTCAAACTTCGAATACCATAGTACCAATCCTGCTGAAGTAAAGAAAAATATTGAGGGGACAAAAGAATATATAAAACTTTGCAAAGACATTGGAGCTACCGGAATTAAAGTAAAACCAAACAATCTGCCGGCAGAAGTACCAAAAGAAAAAACAATTGCACAAATCGCTGCATCTTTTAATGAAATTGGCAAATATGCAAAAGATCTCGGGCAACTTGTAAGGGTTGAAGTTCATGGTAATCTTACCCAGGAAATACCAAATATGAAAGCCATTTTTGAACAGGTTACCGAGAAAAATGTAAAAATGTGCTGGAATTGCAACGATCAGGATTTGTTGCCGCCGGGTTTGGAAGCTAATTTTAATTCAGTTAAAAAGTGGTTTGGCGACACAGTGCATATTCGTGAATTAAATGTAGGTGATTATCCTTATCAGGAACTGATGAATCTATTTGTAAAAATGAATTATGACGGATGGATTTTGCTTGAAGCACGAACAGAACCCGCCGACCGGATTGCAGCAATGAAAGAACAGTTGGTTATTTTCAATAAAATGACTGGCAATTCATAAAATTTTGTGCCAGCCTATCAACAACTTTAAAATGAAAAATTGTACACCTGATCGAAAATTCTAAAATTTATTTAAAATGAAAAAAATACTAATTGCAGCACTTTCTGTTTCAGTTGCTTTAACTGCCTGTACCGGCGGACAAAAATCGAAAACAAATGAAGAAAAACAAAATATGTTTACAGGAGCAAAAGGCGAAGTAAAAATTATGACTCTCGATCCGGGGCATTTTCATGCAGCGCTGGTTCAGAAATCAATGTACGAACAAGTTGACCCCACAGTTTATGTTTATGCACCTGAAGGTCCCGATTTGCAAGGTCATCTTGCCCTTATCAACAATTATAATACGCGTGCAGAATCACCAACTTCGTGGAATGAAAAAATTTATACCGGACCTGATTTCTTCGAGAAAATGCTTGCGGAAAAACCTGGAAATGTAATGGTTACCGCCGGAAATAATGCAAAAAAAACAGAATATATATTAAAAACCAT
>DAOPKR010000214.1:0-1843 GCA_035391305.1 Draconibacterium sp. | reverse complement strand
CACTTTTTTAAATATGTTTCAGGAAATCCACTCAAACGTCCGGCATGGTTTTTTGACACAAAACAACAAGGCGAAGGAATAGTTGATGTTAACACACATTTGGTTGACCTCATCCAGTGGGAAGCTTTCCCTGGTGTTATTTTATCAAAATCGGATGTGGAGATTGTTTCTGCAAAACGCTGGACCACTGACCTGACCCCCGAAATGTTTGAAAAAGTAACAGCGCTTAAAGAATATCCCGATTACCTGTCGAAAGACGTAAAAGACGGCGTTTTGAAAGTTTACAGCAATGGAGAAATCAATTACAAACTAAAAGGCATTCATGCAAAAGCTTCGGTTATTTGGAATTTTCAGGCGCCCGAAGGTGCTTCAGATACACATTATTCAATTATGCGTGGCACAAAATGTAATCTTACAATTCAACAAGGAGAAAAGGAAGGATATAAACCAAAATTGTATGTTGAAGCTACAATTACTGAGGGAATGGAAGAGTTTGTTGGTAGTCTTTATAACGCAGTTCAGGGCTTGACAACAAAATATCCGGGTATTTCTGCTGAAAAAATTGGTGATAAAACCTGGACAATTGTAATTCCTGAAAGTTATAGCGTTGGGCACGAAGCACATTTTGGTCAGGTCACCGAAAAATTTCTGCAATATTTAATTGATGGCAAACTACCCGAATGGGAAGTTCCGAATATGATTGTAAAATACTACACCACCACCGAAGGATTGAAAGCGGCAATGAAATAAAGAAAGCCTCCCCTGACCCCTCCGAAGGAAGGAACAAGAAATTCAAAAAAGTGAATCAGGAATATCCAATAAGGAATAAGAAATCAGGAAGTTAAAGAACCGCAACTTTCAAATTTCTTATTCCTTATTTCTTATTTTACATTTCCTACAAATTTTATCCCCCCACTCTATTTCGGTATTGCCGTGGCGAAAGGCCCATTCGTTTTGTAAAATCTTTTGTAAAATAATACGGATCGGCATAACCCAGTGAAAAGGATATTTCTTTGATTTTATGTTTGGTATAATCCAGAAATTCAGTTGCCTTTAATATTTTAAGATGCGAAAAATAACTGAGCGGAGAATAACCTGTCTCCTTTTTAAACAGAGTTGTAAAATAGGTTGATGAATAACCTGCTTCATCTGCAATTTGGTTCAAATTAAGTTTTAAATGCAAGTTTCTGTTCATAAAATCAATTGAATGTCTGATTATCGGATTTGATTCATCGGCAAAATCGTCGCTTGTTTTATTTGCATAAACAAAAGTTGCAAACAAATGTCCAAAGCAAAAATTTGTATAAGCCAGATTATCATCGTGAAATCCTTTCGAAAGATTGTTGAAAATCTCATCGAAAAGCATTTCCCGATTAGCCACCAGGTTGTTTATCGAGGGAATTAAATTTCTTACAACAGAAAACTCCTTCCCGTGAAGATTTGCGTTTTCCCCATCAAAATGGACTACAAGGAACCTCGAATTAGTATCAATAACAGAATAGAATTTGAATTCATCACCTTTGGGAATAATAAAAAACTGGTCGCCCGAAACCGGAATTTGTTCGCCTGAAATCATCACAATTCCATTTCCTTTTGTGCAAAATGCCAGCATATTATTTTCCAGTTTTTCCCCCGGGTTCCATATATTCCCGCGTTCCACTTCAATCTCCCCAATTTCAGTAAAATACAATCTATTGGTTACAGGATTCTTTTTTTGCTCCTCTATTAACACAGATGGAAGTTTATAATATCGTATTTCTATAACCACTTAACCTGATGAATTATAACACCCTCGTTCAATACTCTTTTAAATATACATTACACTTTATCACAAAAGTAATAT
>DAOPKR010000213.1:0-3793 GCA_035391305.1 Draconibacterium sp. | reverse complement strand
ACTAATCGATATTATTTGCTTTATCAATTTCTAACTGTTCTTTATTATCAGGATGAGCAAAAGGAACAAACAATGCGGCAAAAAATGCCGGAATGGTTGCCACAAGCACCCAGATAAAAAATATTTTGTACCCAAACATGTCGCTGAAATATCCACTGAGCATCGAGGGAATCATAAAACCAAGGTTGTTTATTCCTGTGGCAAAAGCATAGTGTGCCATTTTGTATTTTCCGGGTGCAACCTGCTGCATCATAAACAACATGAGTCCCACAAAACCAAATCCGTATCCGAAATATTCAAGTACTACCGCAGCGCCAATTATAAAAACACTGTCGGGTTGATAAATGGCCAGACCTGCATAAACAGCAAACGGAATATTAAATGCCGCAACAAGGAAAATCAACGCTTTTTTTAAACCTTTTTGGGCAATAAAATATCCTCCCAGAATTGAACCGAGAACAAACGCTACTGTCCCGAATGTGCCGTAAATTACGCCAATTTGAGTGGTTGATAATCCCAAACCACCATCAGCAACCGCAGCTTTAAAAAAGAGGGGCGCAATTTTTATGGCAAATCCTTCGGCAAAACGGTACAGAATGATGAATCCAATTGACCAGTAAATATATTTTTTCTGAAAAAAGGTTTTTAATACATCCCAAAGTGTTGCAAATCCTTCTTTAAACGAAGTTACATTTGTTGCTGTACCTCCTTTGGGTAACATGCGCGAATGGTACAAACCAACTGCTGTCATAACTGCTCCAATGCCCATCATTACAGCAATCCAGGCATTTACTACACCCATTTTATCTTCAAGTATTCCGGCCAGCGTAACAAATCCGCCGTATGCAACCAGCTTTCCAATGTTGTATGACGCCCCCTGCCAGCCAATATATTCAGCCTGCAGTTTTGGCGAAAGTACGTTTAGATATACACCATCCGTGGCAATGTCATTTGTCGCACCGCTAAAAGCAATGATCCCAAGCAATGCGATTGAATAAGTGAAAAAGTTTGGAAATGGTAACGAAAGTGCCACAAGCGCAAATGTTATTCCGGTAACAAATTGCGAAGTAACGACAAAAAACTTTTTCGATTTGAACATTTCCAGAACCGGGCTCCACAAGGGTTTTAGCGTCCACGGAATCATAATAAGTGAAGTCCAGAAAGCAATTTGTGTGTCGGAAACGCCCATGTTTTTGTACATGATAGCGGTTGACTGAGCCAGAACCACAAAAGGTAAACCCATGGCAAAATAGGCAGTTGGCACCCATAATGCAGGTTTTGCTTGTTTCGTTTTTTCGTTTGCCATTTAATATTTTTTACTTCCCAAACGGGTATTAATTTTAGGTTTGAAATGAGTTCCAAAAGTACACTAATTTATATTTTTTAGAAAAAACAGGATGATTTTAAATTTATTTAGAAAGTGTTTGCCCGAAGCTAAGCAGAAAATTTATTTTTGTGAGCAAAATACTCTGATTATGAAACAAAACTTTTTTATCCTCACGTTAATTTTTGCTGGTTCTTTCCTGTTTTCAGGTTGTAATTCGAAACAAAAAGCCAATTCTGAAAAACAGCTTGCTGCAAGCGAAAAGAAATATATGGTTGTGGCGTATGTTGCAGGTTACCGCGAATTCGATTTTTCAACAATCGATGTTTCAGGAATAACGCACATTAACTATGCTTTTGCAAATATCCGCGATGGAGAGGTGGTTTTCGATACTGTAAAAATTGATGGGGTAGTGCCAAATTCAGGTGATGTGGATGAATTGAACAGCCTGAAAAAAAGTAAACCTGATTTAAAAGTGCTTGTTTCGGTAGGTGGCTGGACCTGGTCGGGTGGTTTTTCTGATGCTGCATTAACCGCGGAATCCCGGGCTAAATTCGCCAAAAGTTGCGCTGCTTTTGTAAAAGAATTTAATCTCGATGGAATCGATCTCGACTGGGAATACCCCAATCAACCTGGCGCGGGAAATATTCACAGGCCTGAAGATGTACATAATTTTACGTTGATGTTGAAGGCAGTGCGCGAACAGCTTGATTCGCTTGCAAAGCATGAAGCGACAGGAAATCACTATTTGCTTACCATTGCCACCGGTGCTGATGAAGTTTATGTACAAAACACCGAACTTGGCGAGTTGCACAAATACATTGATTTTCTGAATATCATGACCTACGATTTTTACAACGGCTGGCACAATGTTAATGGGCACCACAGCAATTATTTGCCTTCGGCTCAACCTGAAATGGATAAAAACAGTGTTGTAAATGCCGTTGAAATGCATGTAAATGCAGGTTTTCCGGTTGATAAAATTAACCTCGGAATCCCGTTTTACGGGCGCATCTGGAAAGGGGTGAAAACCGGTTCGGACCAAATATTGTTTAACAATGCAGAAACCGTTGGGATGGGAATTGATTATGTCGATTTTTATCAGAATATTAACGCAAATGGCTACACAGGTTACTGGGACGAAACGGCCAAAGCACCTTATTTATGGAATCCCGAAACGAAAACCTTTATTTCGTATGAAGATGAAGAGTCAATCAAAATTAAAATTGAATACCTGAAACAACGGGGGCTTGCAGGTGTTATGTTTTGGGAATACAGCGCCGATCATGACAAAAAGCTTTTAAATACCGTTGTTGAAAATATAAAGTAAACGATTGATGCTTTTGTTTACATTGATTTCAGTTTGGTAGAATTAATAATTTTAAAAAAATGAAGAGACGTAGTTTTATTGGTACAACAATCATTTCTGGATTGGGTCTTCCTGTGTTTTCATTTGCCGGCGAAAAAAGTACTCAGGCAAATCCTGAAATCCGGAATGTATTTTCAATGGATAAAAACTCAGTTCAAATATTCACAAACGCTGAAATTAAACCAACCCGCATTTTTCAAATTACCGATACACATTTGGCGCTGGAGGACGGGCGTGAAGCTCCGTTTAAAAAATACAGCCAGAGAATGGGAAATGCCTATAAAATAAACAAACATTTCGAAACCGGTGAAGACACTACCTGTGCCGAAAGTTTCGAACAGGCGTTGCAAAGGGCAAAAGAACAGAAGGCTGATTTTCTGGCGCTAACCGGCGATATTTTTAGTTTTCCGTCGGAAGCGGCAATCGAATGGGTATTGCAAAAGCTAAAGGAAACAGCAATTCCGTTTGGCTACATTGCTGGCAATCACGACTGGCATTATGAAGGAATGCCCGGAAGCTCTTTTCAGCTTAGAAAAACCTGGGCAAACGAAAGACTCAAATCCATGTACCAGGGAAATAATTATTTATTTGCAGCTTATGATATCAACGGCATCAGAATGGTTTTGATCGACAATTCAACATACGAAATTGAACGGGAACAACTGGATTTTTTCCGGCAGCAAATAAAAAGTGGCTTACCCCTTGTTTTATTTATGCACATTCCGCTTTATATGCCCGGCCGGTCGATGGGATATGGTTGTGCAAATCCGCAGTGGGGCGAACAAACCGATAAAAATTTTGAAATCGAGCAGCGTGAAAAATGGAGAAAGGGAGGACACACGCCAACAACTTTTAGTTTTTATGAAGAAGTTTTTAATGCCCAAAATCTGCTTGCGATTTTCGCCGGTCACACGCATCGTGCGGCTTTGGACGTAAAAAACAATATTCCGCAGGTAGTTTCAGGTCACAATGCTACAGGTTATTTTGCTGATATAGTATTGGCAAAGCGTTCTTAACTTTCTGTTTGTAAAAGTTTTTTAATTCCCTGTATTTGAGCAAAAGCAGTTAAGATTTAAGGTCTTAAACATTTTGAAAACTTA
>DAOPKR010000212.1:0-3895 GCA_035391305.1 Draconibacterium sp. | reverse complement strand
CCAATTTCTTAATTTCAAGCAAATAGGGAAGAACTTTTTCAATAACCGAATCTTTGTTCCAGCGGTCATAAGAAATGCTGTCAGCACCAATAAAATCAACAAGAATGTGTTCGTGATGCAATGTTTTTCCAATTGCACTGGCTGGAATTTCGCCGGTTACCGTAATTATTTTTGACTCGTGTGTGTTGCAGGAATGAAGTAAAAGACAGAAGAAAATGATTTTAAAAAGAGTGTTGATTGCTTTCATTGAAACGGTTTCTTAAAATTTTACCGAATTTACAAAAACAAGTAATCCGAAAAAAATTATTTCTTTTTCGAACCTGGCTGTTTTTGCTTTTTTGCAACCAAAATTGCACCAACAATTACAAGACTTGCCCCAAAAACTGACATGGCTGAAAATCGTTCATGCTGAATCCACGAAACATCAAGCCGGGTAAAAATATCCATGCAAATGAATGTAATAATTGGGTTGAGGATTATTATTATACTGACTTTGCTGGCATCGGTATTTTTTAATGCAACCGATAAAAAAGTATAGGAAAATAATGTATTCAGCCCAACAAAAAGCAATAAAACCCAGGTAATCCAGCTTAAATGAAACAACGATTCCATATTAATAAAAGGTGCATAAAGTAAAACCGGCAACCCAAAAATAAATAAGTTTAAACTTTCAATATTATATTTTCTTACAAGTTTTTTTTGCAAAATCGCGTAGGTTGCCCAGGCCACTGCACTTGTGAAAATGTAAATCACACCGAGATTATATTCCTTTTTGGAATCAATAAAAGCGATTAACTGGTCGCGGTAAAAAAATGCCACGCCCGCTATTGCAATCCCAAAACCAATAGTTTGCAACCTTGAAATTTTCTCGTTGAAAAAAACAATTCCGGCCACAGCCAGCAATATTGGTCCGGTTTGAATAAAAAGTTGTGTATTGCTTGGTGTTGTATAATGGATTCCCATCATAAAACTGATGTAATTCCATGACAATCCGAGTGTTGCAATAATGAGCAGGAGAGGTGGTTTCTTAATTAATTTAAAAGATTCAGGATTTTTTACCACCTGCCAGGCAGCCAAAATCCCAAAGGCTACTGAAAATCTGAACCACACAATGGTGGCCGGTTCAATATCTTTATCGATAACTTTTAAAACAATGGCCAAAACACCCCAAAGTAGCGCTGTTAAAGAGGCGTATAAAATTCCCTTCAGGTGGTTTTGCATGATTGAATATGATATTGTAAAGACTATTTCAATTGAAGAATTTCAATCAAATTTTGATTCAACTTTTTTAAATAAAAATTTTCAAGAATTCCTATTCTACCAAGTATCAAATCTTTATCAATTGTTGAGAATTTAGATATCCTTAATAGAGAACCTTTCTTTAGCCCATTTTCGAAGGAAGGGTATAATTGGATATCAAACTTCTCTTCCCATTGTAACTGGGTGGTTATATAACACACAGTTACATCAGATTCTGTTGAAATCAGTACGAGCGCAGGACGTAATTTATTTCCAGTCAAATCCGAAAAAGGAAAAGAGATCAGAACAATATCACCTTTTTTCACTTGTATTTTTCTTTAATATCATTAACAGAATACAAGTCTTCCTCATCTTTCAAGAATTCAAATGCCTTTGAATCAGAAGTGAGTTTTTGAATTCCTTCAAGGAGTATCTTACTTTCGATTTTACTCAATAAAAAATCGGCAAAGTCATTTATTTCCCTGATTTTTATGTCGGGTAATTGTTGTATTTTATCAATTGTTTCTTTTAAAAGAATATCTCTGTTCATGACTTTTTTTTCTTAAAGATATGAAAAACATACCAATTCAACGCAATTCAGCGCCGAGCTCCCGGCTAAATGTATCCACCATTTTCTGCATTGTTTTTTCAATTTGCTTATCATTTAAGGTGGCTTTGTCATCGCGAAGTATAAAACTTACGGCATATGATTTTTTATTTTCAGGAATTCCTTTTCCTTCATAAACGTCAAACAAATCAACTTCGCGCAAAATTTTCCTTTCCACTTTGTATGCAATTTCCCTGATTTGATCAAACTTAACGGTTTTATCAATCAGCAGTGCCAAATCGCGGCGAACTGCAGGGAATTTTGGCAACTCTTCAAACAATACTTTGTGTTTTTTATGAATCGAAAAAACATTGTCCCAGTTAAAATCGGCGTAGTAAACCGGGTTTTCGATATCGAATTTTTTGAGCCATTTTTTTGCAACAATTCCGAGGTTGAGCAAGGTTTTGTTATTGAAACTGTAACTCAAAACTGCTGAAAACAGCTCGTTTTCAATTTCTGAAATTTGCATCTGACTGGTTGACAAACCAAGTCGTTTCATTATATTTTCAGCAATGGTTTTTATTGTGAAGAACGAAGTAACCTTCTCTTTTTCAGTCCAGCTTTCACTTTCCTTGCTCCCGGTAATAAACAACCCGAGGTGTTCTTCTTCCCGGTAATTTTTTTCAGGATGGTCTTTCAGTTCAGTTCCTTTATAAAAGTAGCAGTTGCCAAACTCGTATAATTTGAGGTTTTTATTTTGCCGGTTTGCGTTATGGACAATACTTTCCAAACCGCCAAAAAGCAGTGTTTGCCGCATTCCGTTCAAATCGGCGCTTAACGGATTTAATATTTTTACAGTTTGTTCTTCCGTATAGTTTTTTAATCCGGTGTAATAACCAGCTTTTGTCAGTGAGTTCGACCAGATTTCATTAAAACCTTGTGCAGTAAGCATTTCAGCAATTAAATTACGCACTGAATTTGGATCAGGTTTTTCGGCAGTTTGCAACGAAGCGTTTACCTGTGTCGGAATTTCAACATTATTGTAACCGTAAATGCGCAGGATTTCTTCAATTATATCGGCTTCCCGTTTCACATCAACGCGATACGGGGGAACCAAAAGCGAAAGTCCGGTTTCGGTTTCCGATTCGATTTTTATTTCGAGTGAAGAAAGAATGTTTTTGATAGTTTCTTCTCCCAAATCTTTGCCAATCAGTCGTTTGATATTCCTGTAAGTAACGTCAACTTTGAAATCAGTAACCGGTTCAGGATAAATATCAACTATTTCCGAAGAAATAGTTCCACCGGCAATTTCCTTGATTAAAAGTGCCGCACGTTTCAAAGCATAAATTACGCCGTTGGGGTCGGTTCCGCGCTCGAAACGGAAAGAAGCATCGGTATTCAAACCATGCCGGCGCGCAGTTTTCCGGATATAAACCGAATCGAAATAAGCGCTTTCAAGAAAAATATTTTTTGTTGAATCGCTTACACCTGAATCAATTCCGCCAAAAACGCCACCAATACACATAGGTTCGTTTTCGTTGCAAATTGCCAAATCGTTTTCATCGAGTTTTCGCTCAACTCCATCAAGTGTCACCATTTTTGTTCCCGCTGGTAAAGTTTGAACTGTAACTTTTCCCGATTTTATTGCCGCAGCATCAAAAGCGTGCAAAGGTTGGCCGGTTTCGTGAAGTACGTAATTTGTTATGTCAACAACATTATTGATGGGGGAAAGTCCAATGGTTTTTAGCCGTTGCTTTAACCATTTTGGCGATTCTTTTATGGTGACCCCCGAAATGGTAACGCCTGAATAACGCGGGCAGGCTTCCGGATTTTTTACTTCAACAGGAATTGTAAGGTTGTGGTTATCCACTTTAAAACCCTCAACTGACGGGCGTTTTAATTCAATCGACAGTGTTTTTCTCAGAAAAGCCGCCAAATCGCGTGCAACGCCAAAATGCGAAGCTGCATCAATCCGGTTTGGAGTTAAATCAACTTCAATTGCCCAGTCCGATTCAATTTTGAAATAATCTTTTGCTTCTGTGCCAACTTTTGCATTTTCATCCAAAACAATAATTCCGGCATGGTCGGTGCCAATTCCAATTTCGTCTT
>DAOPKR010000211.1:0-3912 GCA_035391305.1 Draconibacterium sp. | reverse complement strand
AAAAGAAGTGAACTCATTTTGAAAAGCATTAGTTACCGGACTTGGGAAAGTCCGGCTCCCCCGGGTCACAAACCTTTTCAACTTCGTTTTGATTTATGTACCACAAAAAACCTTCAACTTTTTCGAACCCGGTTTCTTTCAGAGTTTTAGCGTAACGTTTTACCTGCCAGTTGTACTTGTCCGATTTTTTCTCGCCCGTTTTGTAATCAACAACAATAGCTTTGTTTTCAAAAAACATAATTCTGTCGGGGCGTAATAATCTTTCGTTTGTTAAAAGAGTTCGCTCATTCAGAACTTTGTATTTTACTCCAAACCAGTCATTTATTAACGGGTTTTCGAAATTCCGGAATAAAGTATTTTGTATTTCTTTTCGTTCAGTTTCATTAACTATCCCATCAAATTCAGCTTTTAAACAGGCGCTTTCAATATCGTTTTTTGTTTTTACCGATGATAAAATGTCGTGAATAATTTTTCCCTTGTTTTTTACTGCAACACGGTTTTCCCCGGTTACAAGAAAATTTTCGCCCGAATTGCGCAACTTCACTCTTTCACTAAAATCGTTAAACTGATAATTTTTAATCAGGATAGATTTTAATGGATTACTTTCCTCTTTAATTAATGGAATTGAACCATATTGAAAACTGGTTCTGTCATCGTTCAGGCAATTTGCAAAAAGTGCTGTTGACGAAAGTCGTTCAAGCGCCAGGTTCAGCAATGTTCCAACAGGTTTTAACGAATTGTCGTTGTTTTTTTTCTCCTCTTTTGGTTTTGGGCAATGCACAATTAAAACCGACTTCGCGCGTGTAAATGCTACATAAGCCATATTAAAAACGTCGATAAAAACATTGGCCGATTCTTCAAAATACTCCGCTTTGAAAAGGCTTTTTTTCATGTCGCTGCCTGCAACAACCGGCAAAAGCGGAAATTTGTTAAACGGCGCAGTTTCAGGCCTGCACCAAAGTATTGGGGCGAATTTCCCGCTTTGTCCCGGTTTCCAGTCGAAATAGGGCAGTAGAACTGCTTTGTATTCAAGACCTTTTGATTTGTGGACTGTTAACAGCCGGATTGAATCAATTTCCTCGTTTACATTTACCGAAGTTTCGAAACCGTTTTCGTTCCACCAGTAAAGTAAATTCGAAAGGTCGTTTGAAAGAGTGGTTTTTAGCTCGCCGGCTTTGTCGATAAGGGTTTGCAAAAACGGCAATTCGGTTTCAATTTCGAAAAGCTGAAATACAGCACAAATTTGTGTGATTGCTTCATCAAGTGAAGTGAGCAAAACCTTTTCTTTTATCTGCTGAATTTTGGGAAGTATTTCCAAACCAAAAAGGTTGTTGAAATTATCTTCACCCAATGAATTAACAGTGAACTCAACCTCATTTGGATTCTTGATTACCAACTTTTCACGTTTCTGAAGTTCGGGTTTTAACCAGCTTTCCCACTGGTTTAAAAGTGCAGCTTTTGTAATTTCATTTTCGGGATTAATAATAAAACTGATTGCATTTATTACAAGCAAAACTCCCTGCGATGCATAAAGAAAAAGCGATTCGTTGGAAAGCACCGACAAATTATAATTTGCATTTTCGGGTAATGCGGCGGCTGATAAAAATGCTTCAACAATTGGTGCACCTTCCTTTTTTCTTCGGATTAAAATTGCAGTTTCTGAGGCTTTTATTCCATTGTTCTGTAGCTGTTTAACCTGTTCAATTAGTTTTGCTGCCGATTCTTTCTCAAAATCATCTTCATCGAAATATTCAATATTTACAAAACCTTTTGATTCAGCATTTTCATTACCCGGTTTTTGTACAATCGATTCATAAATGTTCCTGAACCGTTTTTCAAGCGCTTCATCTTTATCTTCAATTGTTGAAAATAGCTGATTGGCAAAAATGTCTTTCAGGTTTTCAAAAATGTGGTTGTTGAAATCGATGATATTTTTATCGCTACGCCAGTTTTTTTCGAGATGAATTTCGTTTATCTGTGATTCAGAAAAATCAGTTTGAATTTGTTCTGCCAAAATCCTGTAGTCGCTGTTACGCCAGCGGTAAATAGCTTGTTTTACGTCGCCAACAATCAGGTTTTTATTTCCTTCAGCCAACGAATTTATAATTAACGGTTTGAAATTATGCCATTGCAAACCCGAAGTATCCTGGAATTCGTCGAGCATAAAATGGTTGTAATAACTGCCTGTTTTTTCATAAATAAACGGCGAATCGCTTTGACCGATTATTTTGCTTAAAAGCAGGTTCGAATCCGACATTTGCAAAATTCCTTTTTCGTGCAGGAGCAGTTTTATTTCTTCTTTCAAATCAGTTAAAATCCCCAGCATCCGCAACTGTTTTAGTACAACTTTGGCAGTAAAATACTGTTCAGAGTTGTTTGAAATGCAGGTTAATATTTCATTTAAAAGCGGGAGCAATTGAGATTCAGCCAGCGCATGAATTGTTTTCTTTTCCGTGCTTTTTGCACTGTACCATTTTTCAGGGTCGGCCCCGGCAGCCAGTACACGCGAACCCGGTTCCCGGTACCCAATTTCAGCGATATTGTTTAAATAACCTGCCACTCCATTTTTACCATATGAAAAATCATCGATTGCCAAACCATTTTCAGCAATAATTGAAATCCCCTTTTTCCCCAGCGTTTTGAGCTGATTTTCAAACCGGGATTTTATTTTTTGCAGTTCGGTTCCAAATTCAATTAAATTTTCGCGGCTGTAAACTGATTCGCTTTTGTCGGGAAAAAAAATCTGGAAGTTTTCTTTAAACAATTCTTTTCCAAGCGCTTTTATATTCTCTTCAATCCGCTGGCTGTAACTTTCTTCAATTTTTTCTTTACTGAAATCCTGCAGCCAGCTCAACAGTTTTTTGTCTTTGTCGATTTTTGCCAGCATCCGGTCGGTGGCTTCGGCAAGTATCATTTCGCTGTTTAATTCGAGCCTGAAATTGGGTGAAATCCCCAGCTCGCGGTTAAACGCTTTTATGGTGCGCTGTGTAAACGAATCGATTGTACTGATTGAAAAACGGTTGTAATCGTGAAGAATATTTTTTAGAACCAGTTTGGCGTTTCTCCGGATATTTTCTTCTGAAAGGTTATTTTCTTTTTGAATTTCGGCAATGTAACTGCTCGCCTCACCTGCCGCAAGTTGGTTAAGTGTTTCCAGGATGCGGGTTTTCATTTCGTTTGTTGCCTTGTTGGTAAACGTAACAGCAAGTATATGACGGTAGTTTTGAGGATTTTTCAGCAAAAGTTTGAGATATTCAACTACAAGTTGAAATGTTTTACCTGATCCGGCTGAAGCTTTGTAAACTGTGAGCATAAATTGGTTTTGAGTTTAATGTTTAACGTTGCAAGTTGCGGGTTCCATGTTACAGGTTTCAGGTTCCATGTTAAGAATAAAAGTATCCGGCTTCCAAAATCCACTTTGACCAGGCCGTCCGAGTTGGCAGCATTCATAATACAGATCAAAAACCAGGATACATTCCACCTTTTGATATGTTAAAACGGGTTTCGATTTTGAAGTTTTTACCCACTTTGTATTGCATAAACATTGTATTGCCATAACGCGAAAAATCGTTCATCCCCGGCATTGGCGGAGGCAAATTCATTGGGCTGGTGCCATAACTGTAACCACCAAAAGTAAATCTGTTGTTGATTTTATAAGCACCTTCGCTTAAAATCATCCCGTTTTGATTAAATGGCGAAAAAAGCGGGTTTAACGAACCTGCTGAAAAGCCGGATAATGGTAAATGCGCAAACGAATACAGATCGAAACTGAATCCATATCTTTTTGCAAATTCTTTATCGAAATCGAATCCGGTAAGTGAAATTGTTTCGCCATGTAAGTCCGGAAACATTTGTCCCGAAATCAGTTGACGGTATTCAATTTGTTTTTCAAGTTGAATTTGTGTTGAATCC
>DAOPKR010000210.1:0-3931 GCA_035391305.1 Draconibacterium sp. | reverse complement strand
TTAAAAACCAAATCAATATGGAAAATGACAAAATGACTTCTAACGATTATTTTAAATCAGTTCAAATTATTCACCTCGCATTAATCGCAGGCGTGGTAATTTTGGGAATCTTCACCTTTTCTTTTCATACAAGCGGCCTTGAAATGGATGGAGGAAAAGAACTGAATTTCGCATTAATTTATGTTGTTCCGGTTTTTACAATTGCCGGAATAATTGCAAGTAATCTTGTTTTTAATCAAAAATTAAAAGATTGCATTGCACGGCCAAATCTAAAAGAAAAACTAAACTGTTATCGCTCTGCCCTGATAGTAAAATTCTCGTTTATTGAGGGAAGTTCTTTTTTCGCATTAATTGCTTTTCTGCTGACAGGAGATTTGCTTTACCTTGGATTTGCAGCCCTTTTGCTTATTGTATTTATAACTTACACACCGTCAAAAGAAAAATCGATTGTTGATTTGGAATTAACTCAGGCTGAAAAACAAATTATATTTGATGCAGATGCAATAATTGATTAAGCGATTATATGTTTGAAAAAAGCACCGCAACCAATTTAACTTACTCGCGCCCCGTGGCAATTTAATCGCGGGATATTTAGTGAGTTTACCTGCATTTGTTATTACGCAATAATTTTTTGCTTTTATATCAGCATTTCCATATATTTGGAAAGCATTCAGTATAAGCAGGATAAAATGTTTAAACCGATAAATTTTCTGCTGTCTGTTAATGCCGTAATACCACAAATATTTCTTTTAATTATGAATTAAAATCCGAAAAACATGAAAAGCTCAGTATTGATTATTTGCGCAGTTTTGTTTTTAAACTGCATGTTGTTTGCACAACAAAAAGACCAGGTAATTGTAAAAGCCGGAACAAGGGTAATCGATTACTTTCCGGTTAGCGACAGGTATCTTTATGACGGTTTCACTGCCGGGGAAGCTTTTTTCACCAACAACAGAATTTACCCTTCAGCGTTTAACTTCAATCTTCTGACAGGTGAAATGGAGTTTATAAAATCAACCGATACCCTGATGATTACCGACAAAACAGATCTGCTTTCAATAGTTGTCGCTCAGGATACATTTTATTACGGTAAAGGATATCAGCAAATAATTCAGGACGGCCAGTTTAAAGTTTATGTAAAACGTGGAATTGTAATAAAGGATATTCGCAAAAAAGGTGCAATGGGAACTGTAAACAGATCGGCAGCTTCAGAATCGTACGACTACCTGCTTGCAAACAGTCTTTCTAATAATTTGGTTGCAGACATTGATATGGTTTTGGAAAAAGAAGACGCCTATTACTTTTCAACAGATGGTAAAGACTTTACCCGTTACACAAAAACGAATGTTGCCAAAGCTGTACCCGGCAAAAAAGACGTTATAACCAGTTACATAAACGCTACAAAAACTGATTTCAAATCGAAAGATGATCTTTTAAAACTGGCGAACATTGTAAACAAGATTCTTTCAGAAAACAATATTTCAGGTTTATAATTTTATCCTGCATTTTATACACGCCATAACTTCTGCCCTGAAAAAACAAAGTTTTGTACCGGGGCTGGCCAAAAAGTAAATATTGAAAACTGTGTGATTTATTCAACCTTCATTTCCTGTTTTATTTCCGTTGAAATAATTTCGGGCTTGAAACCCGTGATTCTGACAATCCTTATACTTAAGATTACCGCGTAACCCGTCAGATAAAATGAATGAACTTTCCAGCAATAAATTCGTTCATCAAATGCGGGGTTTAATGGCTGCCTGTGGTAATTTTACTTCAACAGGAATAAAACAACTAAGCGACAAAAAGAAATGAGAAAGGTAATTGCAGCAATCAATATGACACTCGACGGGTTTTGCGACCATACGGCAATACTTCCTGATGATGAAATTCATCAGCATTACGCCGACCTGTTACGCAGCGCAGGCATAATTCTGTACGGAAGAATAACCTATCAGCTTATGGAGTTTTGGCGAACTGTACTTGAAAATCCCACGGGTAACCAATCAACGGACGATTTTGCGGTTGTTATGGACAACACGCCTAAACTTGTTTTTTCGCATACACTTAAAAATGTAGATTGGAAAAGTGCAAAACTGGCAGATCGTAGCCTTGAACACGAAGTTTTGGAACTTAAAAAGCAACCGGGTGATGACATTTTTGTTGGCTGCCGGAGTTTGATTATTCAGCTTTTAAAATTGAATTTAGTTGATGAATTTCAACTTTGCATTCACCCTGTAATTACAGGTGGTGGTTTGCCTTTATTTGAAAATTTAAACGACAGAACTGTGCTTAAACTCATAAAAACAAAAACCTTTAAAGGTGGTGCAGTAACGTTTTACTATGAACCGGCAACCGAAAAAACAACAAGCAGCGAATAATGCCACAGGCAAAACTGTAAAAAAATGAACCTGAAAAATGGCAACAAAAAAGAATCTAAAGACCTGCAAAAAAGGACATCGGTACTATAAAAGTTCTGACTGCCCCACCTGCCCTGTTTGTGAAGCAGAACGAAAGCCAAATGACAATTTTCTGGCGCTACTTGCAGCACCGGCAAGACGTGCATTGGAAAATAACGGAATATTCAGCGTTGGGCAACTTTCAAATTACAGCGAAAAGGAAGTTCTGAATTTTCACGGAATGGGAAAAAGTACGATAACAAAACTTCAAAAACTAATGACTGACAACCAGCTTTCATTTAAACATGAGTTCGAAACTATGAAACCTCGCTAATATTGTTTGGGTTATTTAGCTTTTCAAGCATTTTGTATTTTATTTGCCGCTCTTTCCATCTGTCGCGGGCATATTTCTGCATATCGGTAACCGTGTCTTTTTCATCAATTATTTCGAGGCCGAGCAATGTTTCAATAATGTCTTCAAGAGTTACTATTCCATCGAAACCACCGTATTCATCAACAATTACAGCAATGTGTTCCTTTGTCTCCAAAAGTTTTTCCCACAAAGTAAACAGCACAATCGAATCAGGAACAATCAAAATATCCCGTTTAATATTTTTTAATTGTAATTCATCCCGGTCTTCGGCGAGCTTTTCAAAAACCGTTTGCCTGAAAACATACCCTGTAATATTTTCTTCATTTTCAGAATAAACCGGGATGCGCGAGAACCGCAAATAATCTTTATTTTTCAGAAAATCCCTGAGGTAAAGTTCCTGATCGGCAAGCGCTACCACAACTCTTGGTGTCATAATACCTGTTACCTTCATGTTTTTCAGCCTGAGCAGGTTCTGAATTATTTTATGTTCTTTTTTTGAAAAAACTCCTTCATCGGCGCCAATATTTGCCAAAGCTGCAATTTCTTCCCTGCTTGTAGTTTGTTCCTGCTTGTTTTTCGAAATCACTTTTGTAATAACTGCCGACATCACCACCAACGGATAAGTTAAATAAATCATACCTTTTATAATTATGGCAGAAATCCTGGACAGATTCCTCCAGTAACTCGCACCAATTGTTTTTGGAATAATTTCGGTAATTACCAAAATCAGTATCGTTAAAACCGCGGAAACAATACCAAAAGATGCATCGCCAAATACCTTGATTGCCTGTGCCCCTACCCCGGCCGCACCAACAGTGTGTGCCACCGTGTTCAGCGATAAAATAGCCGACAAAGGTTTATCGATATTATTTTTTAAATCGAGAAAAGTTTTTGCCCAGGTATTTCCTTTCTCATGTTTCACAATCAAAAACGACTGCGGGGTAGATAAAAGAACCGCTTCCATGATGGAACAAAGAAACGATACGAAGAGCGCCAAAAACAAATAAACCAAAAGTAAGAACATAACTTTTCTTTCAAATTTACAACATTAAGAATTATTCTGAGAAATTAAGAGACTGTTTTGATTTTTGTTTATTTGTTCCTAACGGAACAAAATATGGGTAGAAACAAAGCAAATTGGTTAGTGTTTTGTCCCATCCGG
>DAOPKR010000209.1:0-4142 GCA_035391305.1 Draconibacterium sp. | reverse complement strand
TGAATTATCAGGCAAATCGCAGTGGGTTGTCGATAAGTGAAGTTATAAGTCGAATAACAGGAAAATCGGGAACAGAAAATACAGGTACAGATAAAACAGGAGAAAATACAGCGGAGAAAATTGATTTTCTGAACTCCGCACCAATAGGAAATGAATTTTCAGAACCACCTTTAATTGCCCATATTCAGGCAGTTGATTTGGATAACGACGGACTTTTGGATGTAATTGTTTGTGATGACCGTGAAAATTTTGTTTCATGGATCAGGCAAAATCCTGCCGGAACTTACACTGAATCGGTGCTTGCAGCCGATCTGATTGCTCCTTCTCATGTCGAAGTAATCGATTTTGATAAAGATGGCGATAAAGATCTGATGGTTGGCGTGCTTGGAATGCTTTTCCCAAACAATGATAAAATTGGGTCGGTAGTAATTCTTGAAAACGACGGAAAAAATAATTTCGAAAAACACATTGTTGCTGAAAAAATTGCCAGAGTTTCTGACGTTCGTGCCGGTGATTTTGACAACGACGGAGACCTTGATTTGGCAGTTGCACAATTTGGCTACGATGACGGTGAAACCCGCTGGATTGAAAACCTCGGTAACTGGAAATTCGAAAGCCACATTCTTCAATATCTTTCCGGGCCAATAAATGTTGAAATAGTTGACATTGACGGGGATAATGATTTGGATATTATTTCATTGGTGAGCCAGGAATGGGAAGAAATTTATTGTTTTGTAAACGACGGAAAAGGAAATTTTCAACCCAACCTTCTTTTTGGATCAAGCAACCAGGATTATGGGTCGAGCGGAATTTCGTTGTGCGATTTGGATAAAGACGGAGATACAGATATTTTATACACAAATGGCGATGCTTTTGATTATATGCCACCGCAGGGTCGTCCGTGGCACGGTGTTCAATGGCTTGAAAATAAGGGAAACCTGAAATTTGAATTCAAAAGAATTTGCAATTTTACCGGTGCTACCAACGTTCGGGCTTCGGATATTGATAATGACGGAGATATTGATCTTTTTGCAGTCAGCGCTTTCAATATTTGGGACAGTCCTGATTCATACAGTTCTATTTGGCTCGAAAACGATGGCAGCATGAATTTTACAAAACGTGAAATCACAAAAAATCCAACTCACCTGCTCACCTGCGAACCCGGCGATTTTAACAACGACGGGTTAGTTGACGTTATAACCGGTGGAATGCATACTTACCCTCCATTTGACAGGCTGGGCAGAATTACTTTATGGACAAACAACGGAATGCTTGCCGGCAAATAACTACTGAACCTCCATGTTTTGAAAAGCATTCAGCAAACCTTCAAGTTTTTTCTGTTGCGATTCTGCAATTTTTTCACGGCGACCAATATTAATTGTCCGGCTAATTGTGGTTATTGCCTTTTGTTTATCGTTAAGCATTGCATAAGCATAAGCCAAGTGACTTCCGGAAGCAATTAAAACATCCGGCGGACAATTATAAAAAGTGAAAGCCCGTTCTGAATATGTTTTCCCTTCTTCATAATTCCGAAGTGAAATATCGGGGCAACTTACCAGCGCTTCGCCCAGTCTTGACAATATATCAGGATTGTTTGGATGGTAAATTAATGCATTTTTATATAATTTGATATACTCGCTCCACATTTGATTATTCATGTAAAGCTCGCCCAGATTTCGAATGGTTTTAACATCATCGGGCGCACCTTTTACTGATAATTTATAAAGTGAAATTGCATTTTGTGTTTCCTTTTTTGTTTCGGCAACTTCACCTGAAATACGCAAATATTTTGGGTCTGAAGGAGCAGTTTTTTTCAATATTGCCAAATAGAAATTCATTTTTTCTGTTTCCCTGAATTGAAATAAAAGGTCGGCAATATCAGCAATAACACCCGGATTATTTTTGTTTTTGCTGTATATTTCATCCAATATTTCAAGTGCTTTCGGTTTATTTCCGGTTGCCCATAAACATCTTGCAAGGTATTCCTGAATTATTAATTCATCCGGTTTCAGTTGCAAGGCTTGTGTCCAGTATTTGGCAGCTTGTGTAAATAAGCTTTTTTGATAAAAAAACATACCTGTATTTTTTATCTCAACAAAATTGTCATTTAACAGTTTTAAATGTTTGTCAGTCAATGAAGTGGCTTTATCATTCAAATTTTTCCACAAATAAATTTTGATTGCCTTCGAGAGCAAATATGTGTTGTCGGGCAAATATTGCAATCCCTGTTCAACTAATTTCAGAGCCCAATCAGAATGAAAACTGGATTCAGCCTCACCAACTTTTTTCAAAAGATATAATTCAGACCGTGACATTAGCGCCAGTTTGTCCATTAATGTATCAACAGGTGGAGAATAGTTAATTAAGTCGTTAGCCCTGATTGTGAATTGCTTACCCAAAATTGTATCTCCTTTCAGATTATAAATGCTGCCAAGCAGTTTATACGAAGGGCCAAATAAATTATCAGATTGAATAATATCTTTCAATGTTTTTTCAGCAAGTTCATTTCTACCTGTTTCGAAATAAATTCTTGCCAATTCAAAATTTGCATAAGTGCTAATCCGGAAATGGTCTTCGCGGGTTGCATTTTCCGGAAATTTTCGTTCTTTACCTGTTGTTAACCGCGCAAACGATTTTTCAGCTAATTCATTGTTTTTTAAGTTTTTGTATTGTTGCCCAAGATAATACCAGGCCAAATCGATACCGGGATTTATTTCTGTAACCTTTGTAAAATTAATAAGTGCTGAATCAGAATTTCCCATTTCCATATCCAGGAAACCGTTATAGTATTTCCACATCCAACTATATTTATCTTTTTGTGCAGCAAGTTTATAACATTTTGCTGCTTCGCCATAATTGGCGCTTGAGTGATAAACCATTCCAAGCATTCCCAAATTGTCGGCTGAAGGTTTTCGATGCGCTTTTGAAAAAGCTTCCGATATTTGTTCCTGCACAGGTTTCGAAAGGTTGGAAATATTTGAGATTTCAGGAATTTCTTTTGCAATCTGATTGTTCAAAACAAAACGAACAAGGAAAAAAATTACCAGTAATCCTAATAAACCTGCTAAAATATAAAGTACAGATTTCCCTTTTTTATCCATTGATTTATCAATTTAGGTTGTCAAAATTATTAAAAATGAGGAAACAAACGCAGACAAACAAAAATTCTAAAAAAGACCAAATCTGTTGATTGTATGTTTAACTTTAAATCCGGATAATTATTTGAATTATTTTAATCCGGTATTTTATTTTGAGTCAGTCAACTTTGCACATAAAAGAAAAGATTAAAATGTATTATGTTTTTTTTAACCGAATTTCAAATCAATTTAGTTTGAATAAATCTATCCTGATTAATCATGAAATCATGAGATTTTTAATATTCGCAGCGTTAATGAGTTGTGTAATTACCGCACATTCGCAAACTGATTCAGGCTATTCGTTTTATGTTGCGGGTCATGCCTACGGTGCACACGCGGGCAAAAATATTAGTTTACACCCGCCATTTTTAAGCAAACTCACCGAAAATCAGGACAGTAGTACAATTGCACTTTTTTTAACCGGCGACATTGTAAACCAAAGTAACACAGCAAGCTGGAATCAGGTGGAAAAAGAGCTTTCCGATTTAAACCTGAATTCATATTATGTAATGGGAAACCACGATAATAATTCGGTTGGGTACGAAGTTTTCAGAAATAAACATGGAGGAGCTTATTATTCATTCATTTATAAAAACGAATTGTATGTTGTTTTAAACAGCACCGAATCCGACCGTTCAATTTCTCCGGCTCAGCTCAAATTCCTGGATGATACTTTTGCAAACACCGACGCCAATTGGGAAAGAGCATTTATTTTTTTTCATGAAGTAATTTGGAACAGCAATAAAAAGTACAAACTTGTGCGAAGCAACAGTCGTTCAAGATATGACCAGATTGCTACAGTTTCTAATTTTTGAGAAGAAGTTTACCCAAAACTGAAATCCTACCCTGAAATACGTTTCTATTTATTTGCAGGCGATGTTGGAGGAAATCCGGATGCAATTGCAGCCTTTTACGATCGTTGGGAAAATGTAACTTTAATTTCATCGGGAATGGGTGAAGTTTTTGATGAAAACTATCTGAAAGTTGTTGTTTTGCCTGATACAG
>DAOPKR010000208.1:0-4169 GCA_035391305.1 Draconibacterium sp. | reverse complement strand
AGAATGCGGTATTTTAGGTTCATGTTTATTTTATTCAGATCAATATCTACCTGCCAGTTCAATCGTTTAATTCTTTCAAGCATCACTTTTGGATGAGTGCCATCAAACCGGGCAAGCGCATCGTATTCGCCACTGTAATTAAATTCATGTTCTGTTGCCTTTTTCTCCGCATCTGTTTGCGAAATACCGTCGTAAAACTGTTTTACTGACTCTACTTTCTCCTGCATAAAACGCGGGTGGCGAACCCAGCCATAATGATAAATTTCCGCATTAACAGGAACCACTTTCAGTTTTTCCCCATTTTTACGAAAACCCTGCGCATCGCGGTAGGATTGAATAGTTTTATCGTTTCTTACAACCCTGATTTCGTTGCGGTACCAGTGTCGGCAATCGCCCACAAAATCAAAAGTTCCGTAAAAATGACGAAATCCAAAAAGCAAACCTTCAACTTCTTTTCGATTCAGATTTTTAAGCATTGATTTATGAACCTCTTCCAAATATTTCTCGTGCAAAACTTCATCGCCCTGAATATAAAAACACCAGTCAAATTCATCGGGAATGGCAGCAAATGCTTTATTCGTTTCGTCGGCATAAACTTCTCCACCTTTTTTCAGTGAATCGTTCCACACAGTATCAATAATTGTGATTTTTTCAGGTGAAATATTCTGAATCATTTGCCGCGTATTATCTTCCGACTTTCCCACAGCAACAATAAAATGATCGCAAACCGGCAACACAGAGTTGATTGCTTCAACAACCGGAAAATCAAACTTTTGGGCATTTCTGATAAATGTAAATCCGCAGACTTTCATAGGCGAAGAATTGAAAAAAATCCGAAGTCCGAAGTTCGAAGTCCGAAGACGGAAGCGCAAAGTGGGAAGTAGAATAAAGCAGGTTTGCAGAGCATAATCTGTTGCTTGATTTTAGTTTTCATTTCCTGATTTGACCACAAAAATAAAATGCAATAAAAACTCGATTGCACCAATCAGCATTATTGAATTACCTAACAATTCGAGCCCTTCTTCGGTTGCAGCTTTTGCCAAACGGTAGCTTTCATCGTGATACAGGAGTTGCCAGAATTTTGAGCGGCCAAATAACCTGCTAAAAATATAGGTAACCAAAAAACCGGACATAAACCAGGTTGACGCCGGAACAGTAAAAAAACTGATCGTGGCGGCTTTTATTTTTTTGAAATCGCGGATTACAAGCCACACAACAATTGCAAAAACCAGCAAAACCGGATAAATCCAGTGATGAATAAGAAAATTAAACTCCCGGATAAACGAAATCAGGAAAAAAAGCGACACGATATTTGAAACAGGCTGGATTTCTTTCCATTTAAAACCGAGTATCAAATAAAAACCAAACAAAATAAAAAGAATTATTTCCTGCCCGATTTCAGTGAAAGTAATTTCGCCAAAATAACCGTCTTCCATCGGGTGTGCGGCATCAAAAAAAATGGCTTCGGCAACACCAAATATAAGCAGTGCATATACAACTACACGAATGGCAATAAACAACGGCGAGTAGATTTTCATTGACTTGTGAATTTGAAAACTCAAAAATAAACTATTTGAACAAAAAAAAGCCGGAATAAAAATTAATCCCGGCTTTCATCAATATTTTACAGTTTATTTTTCAGGAGCAAGCGCAACACTGACATAATTCTTAAAATCGAACCAATTATTAAAAGCTTTTTTGGTTGATTCAGTTGTAAGATTTTTTACAAGTTTATCGTAATTGCCATACTCAGAAAAATCGCCATCTTTTAAATAGTATGTATTACTTAAAACGCTCAGCCAGTATCTGTTCTCACGCACGGCAGTTTCACGTTCGCGAATCATTTTTTCCTGGGCTTTTGCAACTTCTTCGGCTGTGGGACCATTTTTTTTGTATTCGTCAATTATATCAAAAACAGCCTTTTTCAGTTCATCCAGTTTTTGTGGTGCAGTTCCGTATGCCACGGTTATTGTATATTCTTCTTCAGGAAATTTTGTTGATGAATCATAAGCGCCAATTGAATATACACTGCTTTTATCTTCACGAATAACCTCAAGCAGGCGGGTTGTGAGTATTTTTGAAACCGCATCCAACTGTACCTGGTTTTGTGAATTAAAATCAAAATCGCCATGAAAAACAATGTATTGCGTGCTTTTATCTTCCTGTCCACGTTTTACCACTTTATCAACAATACCTTTAGGTTTTTCAATTCCAAGGTCAACCCAGTTTTCTTTCTCCGGAACCGAAGGAATTCCTCCAATATATTTCTCTACCAATGGTTTAAATTCGTCAATATTAATGTTCCCGACAAAGAAGAATTTAAAATCGGCAGCATTTTTAAAACGTTCTTTTGCAATTTGCTTCATCCGGTTAAAATCGGCTTCGCTTAACAGTTCTTTTGTTAATGGCCTGGCACGCTCGTTATAATTTGCCATCGTTACACTCATTGTATCCTGGAAAGCCGATTCCGGTGAAGCTGACTTATTCTCAAGGATTCCGGCCATACGCGCCATCAAAGATTGGTAACTGCTTTGATCGAACCTGAGTTCAGTAAAATAGAGATACAACATTTGCAACAATGTTTCCACATCTTTTACTGAAGAGCTTCCGTTGAAACTTTCGCGTAACTGGCTTATACTTGGCGAAATGCTGAAAACTTTATTGGAAAGTAATTTGTCGAGGGCAATCTTATCGAAACCTGCTATTCCGCTCAATTCAATCAAATCGGTAGCAAAATCTGCCGAAACATCATCTTTAAGCGGGTACAATGAATTTCCACCCAAACTCCATGCGTTAAAAAGAATTTCATCTTCCTTGAAATCGGTTTTTTTCACAATTACAGTTGCTCCATTTTCGAGGGTCCACTCAACGGCTTCCACATTTTCAAGCTTCTTTTCGCTTACCACTTTGCTTCCCGAAGGTTCATATTCAACTAAGGGCACGTTTGAAACTGCATCTTCGTAAGGTTCAATTTTCATGGTTTTCACATCATCAAGAACCGCGAATATTTCCTCTTTACCGGGAACTTTTACACCTTCAATTTCAGGAGCGGCAACAACTACAACACGGTTTTCATCGGTTACCCATTTATCGGCAAGTGCATTAATTTCATCCGCTGTAATGGTTGGCAAAAATGCCTTGAAATATTCAAATTCATTTTCAATTCCCGGAAACGGTTCTTCCGTCATCAGAAAATTGCGTTTATATTCGTTTGCAAAATTTATTGATTTCTGATTATTCCTTTCGTTGTAAGATTTTTCAATTCCATTTAAAAGGGCAGTTTTTTGACGTTCCAGCTCTGTTTCGGTAAAACCAAACTGACGGACACGTTCATTTTCAATCAATACAGCTTTTAATCCCTCTTCAATTTTACCATTGTTGGCAACCGCCACCGATTGGTAAACACTTTTTGGTCCGAACATAGTTGAATATGAAGATTGTGCCATTAAAAACGGTGGCTCAGCCTGTTGCAACTTTTCAGACAAACGGTTGTTTATCATCCCGTTATAAAGCCCTTCCATAATTGACTCTCTGTAATCACCCAGCGTTTTCGACTTTTCAAGCGGGTGCTTGTAAAACACGAATGACAACGGGTATTGAGCTTCTTTATCGGTGTTGATGCTAACCAAAGTCTCTTTGTGATCAGGAATTTCAAAATATTTTTTTGGCCTCGGATTTTTGGCCGCCGGAATTGCAGAAAACTTCTCTTTTACAGTTTTCACCATTGCTTCCTGGTTGAAATCGCCAACAACAATTACCGCCTGTAAATCGGGCCTGTACCAGTCTTTTCTAAAACATCGCAAAGCATCAGGCGGACAATTATCAACTATTTCCATTTTACCGATTGGCAGTCTTTCAGCATATTTTGAATCGTGCAAAAATACCGGTAACCATTTTTGCTGCATTCTTTCATTTGCATCTTTTCCCATGCGCCATTCTTCGTGAATTACTCCCCGTTCATTATTGATTTCCTCATCCGAATCAGTATTTTGTGAAGCCCAGTCAAACAAAACCTGTAAACCTTTTTCTATGTATTCTGATGAATCCAAAGGAACTTTCAGCATATAAACAGTTTCATCGAAACTTGTATAAGCATTAATTTCAGGGCCAAATTCCATCCCAATCGATTCGAAATAATTTATTAGTTCATGTTTTGGGAAATTTTTTGT
>DAOPKR010000207.1:0-4198 GCA_035391305.1 Draconibacterium sp. | reverse complement strand
AACCTGAAATGTTTCGGTATATTTGCCCCGCTTTGGAAATAAATAGGATTGAAGGGGATAGATTGGAAGAAATAGATTGGAAGAAACAGATTGGGAGAAACAGATTGGGAAGAATAGATTGGAAGAAATAGATTGGAAGAATAAGATTGAAAGAATAAGATTGATATTCAATCTTCAATCAATCCCTTCAATCTCGATCAATCTCCATCAATCTCATCAATCTCATCAATCTCAAACAATCTCATGAAACAATAAAGGTTGAATGGATTTTAAAAATAAAATATCGAAAAAGGTTGTACTGAAACTGGCTGTTTTTGTGGCAGTAATCGGTTTGGCAACTTTATTCGATCATTATTTCGACAAAAATACTGCTGAAGCAAAGGAAATTGAGTCGCGTTCGACAAAAGAAAACCAGGAGCAAAAATCACTTGTTTTCATAAGCCAGTCATCAAATATTGGTGTAAAAACCACTGTTGAGAAAACAGTTCCCCGGAAAATTCAGGTTAAATCGCAGGATAAGTTCATCCAAAAATATTACCAGTTACGTAATTACCAGGTTTTAAAGGCTGAAGTACAAACACAAACAACCCCACTCATCAATACCTATCACTACCTGGCTTTCAAAAACTATTTCTATTCGGTCCCCGACGATATTCCCTTAAATTCGTAAAAATCCTGCTTTGTATTTTGTAACGGGCGGGACAGGGATTTTCTCAAATCCCTGCAATTCATTATTCTTTATAATATCAATAAGAATTCAAAAAATAATTTTAAAATTTTAATCATTAAAAAACTAAGTTAAAATGCAAAACAAAGGTGTAATTTTTACATTCGCTGTTCTTTTGGCTGCAGTTTGTGTTTACCAGTTATCTTTTACCTGGAAATCGAAACAAATTGAAAAACATGCCATTGAATATGCACAGGGTAATCCTGACAAGGAATATCATTACCTTGATTCTGTTTCGAGCGAAGTTGTTTACAACTTTCTCGGACTGAAAAAATTTACTTACAAAGATGTTAAGGAGTATGAAATCAATTTAGGTCTCGACTTAAAAGGCGGGATGAACGTAACGCTGGAAATTTCAGTAATCGATTTGATCAGGGCAATGTCTGATTACAATACCGATTCAACATTTAATGCTGCACTTGCAAAGGCTACCCAACTTCAGCTTAACAGCCAGAAAGATTTTGTAACCCTTTTTGGTCAGGCATTTGAGGAAATTGATCCAAACGCAAAAATGGCTTCTGTTTTTAATACAATGGACCTTCGCGACAGGATTAATTTTAACTCGACAAACGCTCAGGTACTTGATGTAATCAGACAGGAAACCGATGCAGCTATCGACAACTCTTTCAATATTCTTCGTACACGTATCGACCGTTTTGGGGTTGCACAACCAAATATTCAGCAACTGCAAACAAAGGGACGTATTTTAGTTGAACTTCCCGGTGTAAAAGACCAGGCACGTGTGCGTAACCTTTTACAGGGAACTGCAATGCTCGAGTTCTGGGAAACTTATGAAAACCAGGAAGTATTTCAGTACCTGCTTGCTGCCAATCAAAAAATCAAGGAAATGCAGGGAAACACTGCTGCTCCTGCATCAACAGATACTTTAAGTGCTGCTGCAACTGAAGTGGCTCCTGCTGACACGGCGAAAACTGAAACTTCACTTTTGGAAGAATTGTCAGGTACACCAGGTACTGATACTTCTGCCGTTGATAATATGGCCGATTTCAGAAAAGATAATCCGCTATTTGCACTGTTAAACCCAAGTACCGATCAAAATGGTCAATTGTTCCCCGGCCCGATTGTTGGTATGGCGCATTTTAAAGACACAATTCAGATAAATAAATATTTGCACCAGCCTCAGGTTCGAAATATTTTTCCGCAGAATATGATTTTCCGCTGGACAGCAAAACCAACAGGTGCAAATGAAAACTACTACCGTTTGATTGCCTTAAAGGTAACATCGCGCGATGGCCGTGCACCGCTTGATGGTGACGTAATTACAGATGCCCGTCAGGATTTCGACCAGTTAGGTTCAAACCCTGAAGTTGCAATGAGCATGAACAGCGAAGGCGCAAAAACCTGGCAACGCATGACAAAGGAGAACATTGGCAAATCAATCGCAATTGTTCTCGACGATTATGTACGTTCGTTCCCAACTGTTCAAAATGAAATTTCGGGTGGCCGTTCAAGCATTACAGGTTTGGAAAGTATTGAAGAGGCAAAAGACCTTGCAAACGTTTTAAAATCGGGTAAAATGCCTGCTCCTGCACGAATTGTTGAAGAACAGGTTGTTGGGCCATCACTGGGTAAGGAATCAATCCGTTCGGGAATGTTGTCATTTGTTGTGGCCTTTATAATGGTGCTGGCGTACATGTTGTTCTTTTACAGCAAAAAAGCAGGCCTTTCAGCAAACATTGCCCTTTTGGCAAACTTGTTTTTCCTTATTGGAGTTTTGGCTTCGCTGGGCGCTGTTCTCACGTTGCCGGGTATTGCCGGTATCGTTTTAACGATGGGTATGGCAGTTGATGCAAACGTTATTATATATGAAAGGATTCAGGAGGAAATAAGGGCCGGTAAAGGAATTAGCCTTGCCATTTCCGATGGATATAAAAATGCTTATTCCGCAATTATTGATGGTCAGGTTACTACATTAATCACCGGGATTGTTCTTTATTTATTTGGTTCAGGCCCGATAAAAGGTTTTGCAACTACATTGATGGTAGGTATCGTAACTTCGCTTTTTACTGCAATTTTTATTACCCGTTTGATTTTCGAATGGCAATTGAAAAAAAGCAAGAAAATTACTTTTACTTCGAAAATTACTTCAGACTGGTTGGTCAACCCTAAAATTAAATTCCTCGATAAACGAAGAATAGCGTATGTTATTTCCGGATCATTGCTTACAATTTCTATTCTCTCGTTTGCTGTTCGCGGATTCAACCTTGGTATCGATTTTCAGGGAGGACGCACTTATACAGTGAAATTTGATCAGGACGTAAAAGTTGGAGACGTTCAAAAAGCTTTAGCTGCTGAATTTGGTGTACCGCCTGAAGTTAAAACTTTTGGATCGGACAACCAGGTTCGTATAACTACAAAATATAAAATCGACGAGTTGTCGGAAAGTGTTGACAACGAAGTTGACCAGGCCCTTTATGATGGTTTGGTAAAAGGTGGGTTTCTTGCAAATGTTGATTACAAGAATTTTTCAGAAAACTATCGCACCAGTTCACAAAAAGTGGGGCCAACCATTTCTGACGATATTAAAAAAGATGCTGCAATTGCAATCTCAATTGCTCTTATAGCAATCTTCCTGTACATTATGGTTCGGTTTAGCGATTGGAGATATGGTTTGGGAGGTGTGCTTTCACTGGCACATGATACAATTATCACCCTTGGCGTATTTTCATTGTTCCATGGTTGGTTACCGTTTTCACTCGAAATCGACCAGGCGTTTATCGCAGCAATTCTTACGGTGATTGGGTACTCCATAAACGATACAGTGATTGTTTATGACCGAATCCGTGAATACCTGCACATTCATCCGAAACGCGGTTTGAAAATCAACATGGATGAAGCAATGAACCACACCCTGCGACGTACATTAAATACTTCGCTCACTACATTAGTGGTTTTATTAATCATCTTTATTTTTGGAGGAGAAAATATCCGCGGATTTGTTTTTGCACTGCTTGTTGGTATAAGTATTGGTACTTATTCATCAATTTTTGTTGCAACTCCAATTGTTTATGAAGCTTCAAAAAGATTTAAAAAAGCTGTTGCTAAAATTGCATAAACAACTTTTATAAAATAAAATTAAGATGGCTGTCTCCACCCGGGGGCGGCCATTTTTTATTTTAATGAGGCTGTAAGTTATAGGAATATTATGTTGTCGCATCTACTCACCCCCTGCCCCCTCAAGGGGGTAATTGTGCAAGCTTATTGCGTCTGAAGTTTGCAGCGATTCTCCCCTTGAGAGCCTGTCCCGATACATCGGGAGGATAAAGGGGTGATGATTACAATTACGTCATTATATTATTCGTACAACTTATAAAATAATTTAAACTAAAACTTTAAACTTTAAACCCTGAACTCTGAACCACTCTTCTTTTTAAATCTTTTTATGAGATAATCAACAACTCAATTTGTATATTTGTCAACTTAATTTAAAGGCAATGGTAAATTCTATTT
>DAOPKR010000206.1:0-4361 GCA_035391305.1 Draconibacterium sp. | reverse complement strand
AATTTTTCCTGAAGATCTTTTAAAACCTCCCAGTTTCCTTCAGCAGCCAGTTTGGCTTGTTCCGGCCAGGTTCCGGGATTTTTTGAAGCATATCTGCTACCGGCTTCAGCAAGTATTTCGCTTAGTTTTTCAACTGAAGTAGCTGCAAGTTCAGCATAGGTATTAATACCCGCTGCATTGAAAATTTCTGCAATTTTCGGCCCTACACCTTCAATTTTTTTTAAATCATCACCTTCTGCTGCAACTGCTGGAGCTTCAGCTTTCACTTCCTTTTTTACAGTTTTTTCTGCTGCAACCGGAACTTCGGCAACTGCAACATCAACTTCAACAACCGGTTGCACAGAAACGTATGAACGATTGTTTTTCTTTGTTCTAAACACAACTGTACCGTCAGCTAATGCAAACAGGGTATGATCTTTTCCCATCCCTACATTGTCACCGGGGTTGTGTGTTGTACCACGCTGGCGAACTAATATATTACCAGCTTTTGCAAACTGACCTCCGTAAATTTTTACTCCCAGTCGTTTACTTTCCGATTCGCGTCCGTTTTTCGAACTACCTACACCTTTCTTATGAGCCATGGTAAATTTTTTTTAAGTTATCCAACAATGGTTTCTACTTGAATTTGGGTAAACTGCTGACGGTGACCGTTTTTCTTCCTGTAAGTTTTTCTTCTTTTCTTTTTGAAAACAATCACTTTTTCGCCCTGCACATGTGCCAGTACTTTGGCTGTAATTTTCGCACCATTAACGGTTGGAGTTCCAACGGCAACTGCGCCGTCATTGTCAACAAGCAAAACTTTATCAAAATCAACAGAGTCGCCTTCTTTGGCATCCAACTGATGTACAAAAAGTTTCTTGTCCTTTTCTACTTTGAACTGCTGTCCAGCAATTTCAACAATCGCGTACATAATTTCAATTTTAATGTTTACACCGGCAGGCGGGATTCCATGTGGTTTCCTCTTATTGGGCCTGAACGATTCGATTTTTTCGGACTGCAAAAGTAGTTGTTTTAAAATGATTAACAAATATATAGTACTTTTTTTGCAGGGAAATTATCTCTCGTGGAAAAATGCTGGATACTGGATGCTGAATTATCTGTCAATCTTTACATTTTCCTATCGTCCAACTTTTTACCTCCCATTTCCACCCCACTTCCTAAAAAACTTTTTTAATTTCTGCTGAAACAAAAATGATTGTTATATTTGTTTTCACATAATTGCAGGCTAAAATTAACATGCAGAAAATACGCTTAAACATTCTAGGATTATCAGTAAGTCAGAATCAATCAGGTGCTTATGCATTAGTTTTAGCTGAAGAAAACGGCGAAAGAAGGATTCCAATTATCATTGGCCCGGTTGAAGCGCAGGCAATTGCAATTCAGTTGGAAGGGCTAAAACCTCCCCGTCCGCTTACCCACGACCTTATCAAAAATATGGCAATGGCATTTGACATTGCTCTGCTTGAAGTAACAATTTACAAGTTGGAAGAAGGTATTTTTTATTCTGAATTGCTTTGCGAAATGAATGGTAAGGAAATTAAAATAGATTCGCGAACGTCGGACGCTGTTGCATTGGCATTGCGGTTCAGATGCCCCATTTATACAACTGAAGAAATATTGAAAAAATCGGGGATTATATTAGACCTTGAAAACGAAGATTCTCCGGTTAAAAATATTTCGGAAAATGATGATTTTACTGATCCGGATGTTTCAACCTACGCACAATATTCGGCAAAAGAATTAAATGATATGATTAATGAAGCAATTCAGCATGAAGATTATGAGAAAGCTTCGATCATCCGCGACGAACTGAAAAAAAGGAAAAAATAATAATCCATTTATGAAACATTTTCTTGCCTTGCTGGTATTTTGTGCCGGCATTTTGTTTTTTCAACCGATAGTTGCACAAACACAGGATTCCATCTCAGAAACTACGATCCAGCAAGTTGAAACACCCGCAAATAAAGGCAATGCCGATGCTTTGCTGACTCACATGCCTGCCCCTTCATTTAAAATATTTTCTGTTATGAAAGGTATTCTGGGAATGGCGGTTTTGCTGTTTATCGGTTTTATTTTCAGCAAAGACAGGAAAAATATCCCGTGGAAAACTGTTGTAATTGGGCTGATCATTCAAATAGTACTGGCAATTGGAGTTTTATATGTTCCCGCAATCCGTTCGGTTTTTGAGTTTTTCGGGCAGATATTTGTAAAAATCCTTGACTTTACAAAAGCAGGCAGCGAATTTCTTTTGGGCGATTTAATGAATGCAGAAACTTACGGGTTTATTTTCCTTTTCCAGGTTTTGCCAACAATCATTTTCTTTTCGGCATTAACAAGTTTGCTTTTTTACTGGGGAATTATTCAGAAAGTGGTTTACGCACTTGCCTGGGTTTTTACAAAAGCGTTAAAAATTTCGGGTGCAGAAGCACTTTCGGTGGCAGGTAATATTTTTCTGGGTCAAACCGAATCGCCACTAATGATAAAAGCATACCTGGACAAAATGAGCAAATCGGAAATATTGCTTGTTATGACAGGTGGAATGGCAACTTTAGCCGGCGGTGTTTTGGCGGCGTACATTGCTTTGCTGGGAGGAAACGATCCCCAACTGAGGCTCGAATTTGCAAAACATTTACTGGCAGCCTCAATTATGGCAGCGCCGGCAGCAATTATTTTCTCGAAAATGCTTATTCCTCCAACCGAAGAAATCAATAAAGTTATTGAAGTGAGCCAGGATAAAATAGGCAGCAACGTTTTGGATGCCATTTCAAACGGAACAACAGAAGGTGTGAAACTTGCGGTTAATGTTGGTGCAATGTTACTGGCATTTATCGCTTTTATTGCCATGTTCAATTTTATTGTGGGAAAAATAGGGCAGTGGACAACTTTAAACGAAGTTATTGCCGCAGGCACAAATGGCAGATACAACGAACTTTCGCTGCAGTTTATTCTTGGTTATACTTTTGCACCGCTAATGTGGCTGATTGGTATTGCAACTGAAGATATTGTTACTGTTGGCCGATTGCTTGGCGAAAAACTAATCCTCACTGAATTTATCGGTTATATCAGTCTGGCCGATTTAAAAGCCAGCGGAGTTCTGGCAAATCCAAAATCGATAATCATGGCAACCTACATTTTGTGCGGGTTTGCCAACTTTTCTTCAATCGGTATTCAAATTGGCGGTATTGGTGCGCTGGCACCAAACAAACGTGTTTTGCTTTCAAAACTGGGAATGCATGCTTTACTTGCCGGAACACTGGCTTCGCTTATGAGCGCAACGATTATCGGGATGATAATGGGGTGAGAAGTGAGGGAATGAGAGAATGCGTGAATGAATGAATGACCTTTAAGAGATCGCATGTTTTAAGAATGCATTGAAGATTTAAAATTTGACTCCAGTCAGCCCCTTAAGAAACAACAAACGACATATCTATTAACATCAGAATTTTAAGGATTCGGAGAAAATAGCACTTGCTTCTCAATTGTTTATTATTACTAATTTTCACTATTTTTGCATTAAATGATTGATTATTATGGCAACATTTACAATTAAAATAAATGAAAATACTAAGGCAGGCAAAAGCCTAATAACTTTTTTAAAGTCCTTAAAAGAAGTGGTTTCTATTTCTGAAATAAAATCAAGCCCTGCCATTGATGAAGCTTTGGAAGATGTAAAAAGGGGAAATACATTCACAGCTAAAGATTCTGCCGATCTTCTCAATCAATGCCTGTCCTGATGTATTCAATTAAGTTTACCAACAGATTTAAAAAAGATGTTAAACGATGTCAAAAGCGGGGGTATGACCTCTCCATATTAGCTAATGCAATCGACCTGTTACAAAAAAGTGGTAATCTACCTGCGACATTCAAATCCCATGTTTTAAAGGGAAGTTATGAAGGGTTACATGAATGTCATTTAAAACCAGATTGGCTGCTGGTTTGGCAAAAAAACGATAATGAGTTGACTTTGCTTTTTATGACAACCGGCACTCATTCTGATATATTTTAAATTTATTATGTGAGCACACCGTCTCAATTGACGTTTTCCGGAATGACTTTTATCCTGACAACGTCACAGAACCTGTCAGCGTTAAAAAAAGTGGAGTAAAAAAAGGCAGGGTCTCAAATAAATGAAACCCTGCCGGTTATATAAATTAATGAATTGATTGATTTTACTTACTCAAATCCTTAATACGAAGGTTTCTGAATTTCAATTCCGATCCGTGGCCTAAAAATCCGATGTATCCTTTTTCGCGAAGTAAACCCGGGTGTTCCTTGTGGTCAAGTGTGCCATTTTTGCTGGCTTCCGCAATGTCGCCATCCAAAATAACTGTTCCGTTCAATATTACTTTCACTTTTGAACC
>DAOPKR010000205.1:0-4379 GCA_035391305.1 Draconibacterium sp. | reverse complement strand
TTGAAAATTGTGCTGCAACCAGTATTCTTTTAATACTTATTGAGTTTCCCCCGTTGCTGAAAATTTTTCCTTTTAGCACTTTTACAGGATTGTAGGCTGAAATAACCAGCGAAGGATACAAACCGGAAAGCACACCCACAAGTACACTCACAAGAAAAATAAACACCAGTAACTGTGGGTCGGTCCAAAGCGAATAATCAATATTCTTGTTCAGTAAATGGTTCAGCAACGGAAAAGCTGACTGGGCTACAATCATAGCAACTGCAGTAGCAAACAAAGTGTGCAAAACCGTTTCGGCCAAAAATTGGGTTGCAATGAGTTTTTTTGACGAACCAATTACCTTTTTAATACCGATTTCGGTTGAACGCTGGGTAGAATTGGCAAGCGAAAGATTTACGTAATTTACACACGCCAGGATTAAAACCAGGATTGCAGCCAGCGAAAGAATTCCCAAACCAATCAACATATCGGGTTGACTGTTGGGCGAAGAATGTAGTTTTGACAGCGGGTGAAGATAAGGAGAACTTTTTTCGAAGTTCTTTACCTTTTCGAAAGCATCTTTAATTTTAGCATTAACCAGCTCCGGATCGGCGCCTTTTTTCAGTAAAACATAGTTGTCGAATTCAATGTTGGTCCAGTTTTCACCAAATGTGCTTTCGCCACTTAGTATCGGATATGTTGGCATTGATACCAGATAAGTTGCCTGAAGATTCGAGTTTTTGGGAAAATCGGTATAAACGGCTGAAACAGTAAGCGGAAATCGTTTCCCAATAATAACCTGTTTTCCCAAAGCATTTCCTTCAGGAAAAAGTTTTTTCGATAAAGTTTCAGAAATTGCAATGGTGCCGGGTTCGGTAAGTGCACTGGTTTTGGTTCCTTCTATTAAGGAAATGGTGAAAATATCGAAGATTGAATTTTCGCTCCAGTAACCGTTAAGTTGATATAACTGGCTGCCATTGGGAAGTGTGAAAAACTGACCCGCTCCTTTTGCTCCGCCCGAAACTTCGCGCATCAGTAAAACTTCATCAACTTCAGGCAAATCGGCCATTAAATGAAACCGATAAGCTGCAGGACTGTAAGTGCAGAAATTTGTCGGGTAAGAATCTTCCTGTTTGGTCTGCACCCGGTAAATCTGGTCGTAATTCGTGTTGAATTTGTCGTAGTTGATTTCGTAGCTTATTACCACGCTAAACAAAATGAATACGGCAAACCCGATAATAAGATTTGCAAGGTTTATAATCGTGAAAACCTTGTTATGCCTTATATTCCGAAGAATGTTAATAAGAAAATGTTTAATCATTGCTTCTGCTTGTTTAAGTTCTTTATTTCATTAATACCTCAGCGCTTCAACCTGATTTCGAGTTGCTGCTTGTCAGAAGCCCCTCTAAATCTCCCCGAAGGGAGACTTTGTGTCAGCGAATATTTGTAGTTTCTGTTCATCTTGTAATTTTGGCAAATTCACCTTGTGGGAGCGATAACGCACCACGGCGGTGCGTTAATGCAGTAAATTGGTGCGATAACGCACCTCCACAGTGCAGTAACGCAGCAAATTGGTGCGATGACGCATCTCCGCGGTGCGATAATGCAGTAATTTGATGCAATGACCCAGCAATTTGATGCGATAAGGCTATCCCGCGGTGCGTTATTGTTTTTTCTTTTGTCATTTTTGTCGTTTTATTCATACCTCAGTGCCTCAACCGGGTTTTTGGTTGCGGCTTTCCACGATTGAAAAGAAACCGTTAACAGGGCAATTCCCAGCGCAATCAAACCGGCCAATGCAAAAATCCACCAACTAAGGCTGGTTTTGTAGGCAAAACTTTCGAGCCATTTGTGTGTTATCAAGTACGAAACCGGAGTTGCAATCACAATTGCCATAATTACCAGCTTTGTAAATTCTCCTGATAAAAGTTTGGCAATCCCTATCTCACTTGATCCCATCACTTTTCGAATACCTATTTCTTTTGTTTTTCGTTCAGCCGTGTAAAATGACATACCCAATAGTCCCAGGCAGGAAATAAGAATGGCTAATCCTGCAAAGTATTTGGATAAAACAGAAACTCTCTTTTCAGCTACGTATAATTGCTGATAATCGTCATCCATGTATCTGTAATCGAAGATCTGTCCGGGATAATGGTTCGCGTAAATTTTTTCAAGATTTTGAAGTGCGGTTTTTTCCATGCCAGATTTTATTTTAACAGAAACATTTGGCGCATACTGTACCGGAGCAACAAAAAGCACACATGGTTTTACTTTTTCGTAAAGCGATTCAAAATTGAAATCTTTTATAATTCCAACAATGTTCATTTCTTCTCCTTCAATAAATACCTTCTGCCCTACAGGATTGGTTAGCCCCATCATTTTTACAGCTGTTTCATTAAAAATGACCTGACCGGATGTTCCAAAATCTTCCGAAAAGGCCTTTCCATCGGCCATTTCCATCCCCAACGTTTCAATGAGATTATAACAAATCCACTTTTTGGAGAAGAAAATGTTTTCATCCGGATTTTTTCCTTCCCAATCAACACCGGATGTGCCTCCCAATGGTGACCCCGCTTTCAAGTTACCACCTGCTGCATTTAATACCCCCGGAATATTTCTGATTTCAGACAAAGTCTCGCTGCTCATGTTTTTAGCATTAAAATAGATTACCTGATCTCTGTTATATCCCAGGTTTTTGGTTTGCAGAAATGACAATTGTTTAAAAACAATAAATACTGAAACTATCAGTATTACGGAAGCAGTAAACTGGAAAATCACCAGCCCTTTTCGTGCAATGGTTTCACTAACTGAAGTTTTAAATTTTCCTTTTAAAACATCTACCGGTGCAAAACGTGACAAGTACAAAGCCGGATAACTTCCGGCAAATAATCCTGTAAGTAAAAAAACTCCTGAAATGATTAAAATATGGGATATGTCTAAACTTAGGGCCAATTGTTTTCCGGTGAGGTCGTTAAACGGAGAAATTAAAAAACGCACAGCCAAAAGCGCCAGGCTTAACGACATAAAAGCCATCAACATCGATTCTCCCAAATATTGTGCAATCAATCCTTTTCGTTCTGCCCCCATTGTTTTTTTGATACCAATCTCCTTCGTTTTTTTCAAAGCAGTAGCAGTTGACAGATTCATAAAATTAATACAGGCAATTATTAAAATGAACAAGGCAATGAGAGAGAACAATTCTACATATTCAATTCTTCCTCCTGAGGGTTTTCCGTTTTCATAGTTTCCGTGAAGATAACGGTCAGAATAACGCTGAGCTAACAGGGTCACTTCCATGTTCGTATTTTTGGATTTTATGAAATCCATTATCTTCTCATTGAAACTGGCCGGAGAAATGTCTTCTTTTAAAAGGGCATACGTGCGTGGGCCGCTGTTTTCCCAACCTCCCCATGGATTTACTTCTTCATATAAACTATAATTCAACAGTATATCAAAATGGTTTGTTGCGTGGGAATACGGAAGATCGAAAATGCCGGAAACAGTAAATAAACCTGAAATATCCTGAGCGTCCCATTCGATTGTTTTCCCAACTGCGTTGTCGAAGTCACCAAATAATTTCAACGCCAGTTCACTCGAAATAACTACCATGTTTTTTGCCGAAAGCATCTTATTTCGGTCGCCATAAAGGATTTTATAAGAAAAAACATTAAAAAAATCTTCGGTAACATATTGTCCGACTGAGGTAATATTTTTATCGTCCACCGAAATATTACCCCTGCTGATATTAAAAGTAGTAGGAACAACAGCAACAGCATATTCAACATCAGGAAACTCGTCTGACAATGCTTTTGCCAGATGCCCGGGAGTGGCTTCAATTGTCTCAATGCCGTTCGCGTCTTTTGTATTTTGCATAATTTGAAAAAGCTGTTTATCTTTTTCAAAAAATTTGTCAACTGATAGTTCGTCATTCACCCAAAGAAAAATCAGCAACACACAGATTAACCCCGTTGACAACCCGATCAGGTTTATAAGAAATGACCCCCGATTTCTTTTAAAATTTCTGAAAATTATAAGGAAACTATGTTTAATCATATCTAATTTATTTTTATTCCTGTTACGTTCAAATAATACACCACGCAATTAACTTTGTGAATATCAATAAGAATAACTCAATATTATAAGTCTGTTTTCACGTTTATTTGTTCCTCATTACCTCCAATTGAAATTCATTTTATTCAAGGCAAATTCGTACTTCTCATTATTCATACCTTAGTGCCTCAACCGGGTTCTTCGTTGCGGCTTTCCACGATTGAAACGAAACCGTTAACAGAGCAATTCCCAGCGCAATCAAACCGGCCAGTGCAAAAATCCACCAGCTTAATGCTGTTTTGTAGGCAAAGTTTTCGAGCCATTTATTCATGGCATAATATGCAATTGGC
>DAOPKR010000204.1:0-4420 GCA_035391305.1 Draconibacterium sp. | reverse complement strand
AAAAAAATAGGGCGCATCCGTTGGGGAAGATTGAAAAGCGAAGGAACCATGCGCCGCAAGGCAGAAACAAGATTGAAAAAAATATAAATAGTACTTCATTAAAATATGACGAATACTGATAAAATAAAGCTTGCACAGAACATTGCAGTTATTGCCGGATTATTTTCAGCAGTAGTTGCATTGTTGCTTTTACTCAACTTTTGGCAAATTTCAAAATCAGACCCAATTGAAAGCAAAGCACTCGAAGTGCTTGTGGAAAGGCTAAAACAGGAACCTAACAACGACGGGTTAAAAGCAGAAATCAGAAACTACGATTTGCTGGCCCGGAAAGCCTATTTTAACAGCCAGTGGCAGATAAAAACAGGTGCATTAATGTTGCTGTTTGGCGCGATAATTCTGGCATTTGCATTGCGTGTTTACTATTCAGCAAAAGCAAAAATAGAAGCTCCCGACAAAGTACTTGAAAACGAAATTGCAAGCCGGATCCTCGCTCAGAAAGGGATTATTATTGTGGGGGCTGTTGTTTTTCTTTTTGCATTTGCAGCATCTTTTGCAACTGTTAATTATCTTGATGAATTTGATGGTCAAACTGCAGTAGCAGTTGATGAAAACCAGTCTGAAGAAAAGGAGATTGAAGTTGTGGAAGTTGGAAATATCCAAAATGATTCAATCACAACAAATCAAACTGAAGTTGTTTCTGATTCAGTTCCCGTTAAAAATGTTACAGAACAAGCAACTTCGGTGGAAACAGTAACTGAAGCCGTTCAAACCAAAAAAACTTCTTTTGCTTTAACTGCTGAACTCATCAAAAAAAACCACAACTCCTTTCGCGGACCATTCAGCCAGGGTGTTGTTTTCCACAAAAATATTCCTGCAAAATGGGACGGAGCAGCTGGAACCAACATTGCATGGAAATCACCCATTCCCAAACATGGTTATAACTCACCCGTTATCTGGGACGACAAAATATTTGTTGCAGGTTCCGATAATCAAAGCCGCGAGGTTTATTGTTTCAACCGAATTGACGGTAAATTACTTTGGACAGGCAAAGCTGACAATATACAGGGTTCGCCTGCCAACCCGCCAAAAGTTACTGCCGATACAGGACTTTCCGCCCCCACCCTCACTACTGACGGACAAAATGTTTACGCCATTTTTGCCACCGGCGATGTTATTGCTTTCGATATGGACGGGAAACGCGTTTGGGCAAAAAACCTTGGCGTTCCCGACAATCATTACGGGCACTCTTCATCGCTGATAGTTTGGGATAATAAACTAATTGTTCAGTACGACACAAACAAGGGTGGAAAATTAATCGCACTAAAAACCGCAACTGGCGAAGAAGCCTGGCAAACCACACGTGCATCAAAGATTTCGTGGGCAAGCCCCGTGTTGGCGCAGGTTGATGGCAAACACCAGATTATTCTCACTGCCGACCCGATTGTGGCTGGTTACGATGTTAAAACCGGAACTGAATTGTGGCAGGTAAAATGTATGATGGGCGAAGTCGGCCCTTCGGTTGGTTTTTCTGAAGGAATTGTTGTAGCGGCCAATGAATATGCAAAAATGGTGGCAATTGATATAAAAACACAGGAAATTCTTTGGGAAAATGATGAATATTTGCCCGAGGCCGCCAGTATTCTTGCTCACAATGGTTTAGTCATCGTGGCCACAAGTTACGGTGTGATGGCCTGTTACGATTTGAAATCGGGTGAAAAGTACTGGGAACATGATGTAGGCAAAACCTTGTATTCATCGCCAATGTTTGCTGATGGAAAACTTTTTATGATGGATAACGACGGCGTGATGCGGATTTACGAATTTGCAAAGGAAATGAAACTGATTTCAGAAAATAAATTGGGTGAAAAAGCCGGAACCACACCAGCATTTGCCGATGGGAAAATTTATATAAGAGGAGATAAGAATTTGTATTGTATAGGGAAATGAGGGGAGAGTTCAGAGTTTAGGGTTCAGGGTTTAGAGTTCAGGGTTTAGGGTTCAGGGTTTAGGGTTTAGGGTTCAGGGGTAAAAGTTTAGAAAAACAGTTAAAAAACTTAGCGTCTTTGCGCCTTTGCGAGACAAAATATATGACAAACAATTTTCAAAATATCGACCGGTTAATTGCTGAAAAAGGTTCTTCGAAAAAGAGCCTGATTCCAATTTTACAGGCAATCCAAAAAGAATACAACTATTTGCCTGAGGAAGTTTTGCGTTACGTTTCAGAAAAAACAGAAATTAAACCAGCCGAAATTATGGGCGTAGCAAGTTTTTACTCGCAATTCAGGCTGGCTCCCGTTGGCGAACATATTGTAAAAATCTGTGTTGGAACGGCTTGTCATGTTAAAGGAGCCGGTCAGGTTTACGATGCTTTTCGCAGGGAATTTAAACTTGAAGAAGGCACAAATACCGATTCATCAGGAAAATATACGCTCGACAAAGTTGCTTGTTTGGGTTGCTGCACACTGGCGCCCGTTGTTCAGATTGACGAAACAACTTACGGGCATGTTGCGCCTGATCAGG
Organism: Draconibacterium sp.; assembly: GCA_035391305.1. GTDB lineage: Bacteria > Bacteroidota > Bacteroidia > Bacteroidales > Prolixibacteraceae > Draconibacterium. Next base: position 1,900 of record DAOPKR010000204.1, on the reverse strand, counting down.
TTGGGCAGATAATTTCTGATTTCGAAAGCCGAAAAGGAACAAAAAACTCAAAAAAAGCCAGAAAAGCTGATGGTACAGAAATTAAAGGCGAAATTCGGATTGGATTAGGTTCGTGTTGTGTGGCCAGCGGAAGTAAAGAAATTCAGCAGGAAGTTGAAAACGTAATAAACACCAGTGGGTTGCGGGTAACACTGAAACATGTCGGTTGTGTTGGAATGTGCCACCAGGTTCCGCTTGTTGAAATTGTACCTAATGAAGGCGAACCAACTTTATATGCCAAAGTAAAACCCGAAGATGTGCAACGAATCGTTGAAAATCATTTCGATGCTCCGGGTATTTTAACAAAAGCAAAAAACAAGTTACTTAGTTTGGTTGACTCTATTCAAACCGACCGCAACTGGGATGGAATCGAACGCTACGAGATCAGCATGCGCGAGAAACCTGTCGCATCTTTCCTGGGAAATCAGCTTCCAATTGCTACCGAATACCGTGGAATAATCAATCCAATTGATATAAATGAATACCTGAATAGGGGCGGTTTCACAGCTTTGAAAAAAACTTTGGAAACGCTATCACCTGATGAAGTTATTGCTGAAGTTAAAAACAGCGGAATCCGTGGTCGCGGAGGTGCAGGTTTTCCCAGTGGCGTAAAATGGGAACTCGTAAAAAAACAACCCGGCGAAACAAAATATATAATCTGTAACGGCGATGAAGGCGACCCCGGTGCATTTATGGACCGGATGCTTTTGGAATCGTACCCTTACCGCGTTATCGAAGGAATGATTATCGCTGCCTATGCAGTCGGAATTCATCATGGTTATTTTTATATACGTGCTGAATATCCGCTGGCTGTAAAACGGATTCGCGAAGCCATAAAAATTTGTATAGAAAATAATTATCTGGGTGAAAATATTTTAGGTTCAGGTTTTAATCTCACCCTTCAGATTTACGAAGGTGCAGGTGCATTTGTTTGCGGCGAGGAAACTGCACTAATTTCTTCAATTGAAGGTAGCCGCGGTTTTCCAAGAATCCGACCTCCATTTCCGGCCGAAAGCGGATTGTGGGGTTTCCCGACACTTGTAAACAATACAGAAACACTGGCCCAGATTTCCTATATTTTGCGTGAAGGTTCTGATAAATTCAAAAATATTGGCACTGAAAAAAGTACTGGTACAAAAGTTTTTGCCCTTGCCGGGAAAATTGCCCGCGGCGGTTTAATCGAAGTTCCCATGGGAATTACAATACGTCAGGTAATTGATGAAATTGGCGGTGGAATTGCCAATGGCCGTAAATTCAAAGCCGTGCAAATTGGTGGTCCTTCGGGAGGTTGCATCCCCGCCGGATTTGCCGACACTCCCATAAATTTTGAATCTCTCAGCGAAATGGGCGCAATGATGGGTTCCGGCGGACTTGTCGTTCTTGATGATACTGATTGCATGGTTGACATTGCCCGGTATTTTCTTTCCTTCACCCAGGAAGAATCTTGCGGAAAGTGCACATTTTGCCGCGTTGGCACAAAACGAATGCTCGACATTCTTGAAAATATTACGCAGGGGAAAGGCAAAAAAGGCGATATTGAAGAGTTGGAACATTTAGCCGGCTGGACAAAAAAAGGAAGTTTGTGCGGCCTGGGAAAAACAGCGCCAAACCCGGTTTTAAGTACACTGAAATATTTTCGTGATGAATATGAAGCGCATATTAACGGCGTTTGCCCAACCGGGAAATGCCAGGATTTAATAAACTACTCGGTAAACGACAAATGTATTGGCTGCACCCTTTGCGTACAAAAATGCCCGGTAGATGCAATCCCGTTTACCCCGCACGAGAAGCATTTCATAAATACCGAACTCTGTATTAAATGTGATGCCTGCCGCGCGGTTTGCCCGGAAGATGCGATAGA
>DAOPKR010000203.1:0-4482 GCA_035391305.1 Draconibacterium sp. | reverse complement strand
AGGTAAACAGAGTAGGCCAAAACACATAACAATGCAAAAAATATCCCCAGTAAATTGTTGGATCCAGCCGAGTTCCCTTTTGCTCCAAGTAAAATAATTAATGCGGCTCCCGAAATGCTCATTGCAATGCCAATGACTTTTCGAAAAGGAATCAGCTCTTTCAAAAAAATGGAAGAAATCAGCAATACAACAACAGGAGTTAAGGCCATCAGCAAAGCAAATATCACCGGCGAAGTATATTCGAGCGACTGTGCAAACAAGAACTGTGTTCCAACATAGCCGATGAGGCCACCCAGCAGCATGACAATCAAATCTTTAGGTTTAACTCTGTCGCGCTTTAAAAAGGCTGCAATACCCCAAAAAACAAAGGTCCCGAAAAGCATCCGTGTGGCTGTATAACCCATTGGGGTCATCCAATCAGCCATTAACGCTTTTGTTACGGGTATATTCAATCCAAAAAAAGTGTTAGCAAAAAATATAGCTACTAAGCCTTGCCGGTGCTCCTTATTCATTTTGCTTTCTTTCCTAATATACCCTGACTGTTGCAGCTTTAGCTCGTTCGCTAATCATTGATTTCAGGTACGGACTGGAGTTGTATTTCCTTCTATAAGCCTCATCTATTTGCTCATTAATGTTGTCGCTTACAGGCTCGAAATGCACGTCTTTAACCATTCCGGCAGCTTCAATTTTTCCTGCTTTTTGTTTTAACGCAGCCTGATGCCATCTGGATTTTGTTCCGTAGTAAGCCCTCACATATAGATTTCCGTCAACCATAACTGACCAAATCCAGGTTGGTGTTCCGTAGGTTTTGCCATCTTCCCGGAAAGGAGCGATGTGAAAATCATCCTTTTGAGCAATTTGTTCTATTTCCTGTTTTGTTAAACCATTTGTATTTGCTTTCATAATTTTGTTCGTTTACATTTTATACCCTGGCTTCTTGTATAGCAGGTCCTTGCTTCCTATAATATCTTTCGGGTAAACGTTATTTTTCCATTCTTCCCAGGTAAAATCCTCAATGGTTACTGAGAAAGATTCATCGCCGTACCCAATCACTTTTTGAGCAGCTTTTACAACTGCTTTGGCCAATTCTTGCTTTTGCTCTTCGGTTTTACCTTCCAATAATTTAATTTGAAAATGTGGCATATTGTTTATTTTATAGCTTTCAATTGCCTCTTCTAGCTTTAATTCCTTTCAACATATTTCGACCATTTTCAGCTTCATTTTTTCCAACTGTATTTTCAATAATGGAGAATAAATCGTTGAGTTGTTTTTCTGTCACGCCCACATTCATTCCCATGAAAATATGAGACCCTAACTGAGATTCTGCACCCGGCGTTGAAGCCAAAGTTGCAATTGTAATCAATTCCCTTTGACGATAGGTCAGTACATCGCTTGCAAAAATATCGGCAAATAAATGCTCCTTTAAAAAAGCATCGATACGCGGAGAAAATTCGCCAAAGCCGGGCGCTGGTTTGCTTTGCGGCATTTTAGTTAACTCTTCCAGAACTTCTCGGCCTTGCTCGTACTTATCTTTAACGTCGTCGTTCATAACGATTTCCTTGCCTTGTTCATCGGTAATTCCTTTCTTTTTCCTCTCTTTTACAGTTTCCATAAAAGCTCCGATTCCGTTCAGACTTTTAGGAAAACCGCAATAGGCGTACAACTGCACAAGTTCTTCGTTAATCTCATTGAGCGTTAATCCTGCATCAAGTCCTTCATTCAGGGCTGATTTTAATTCTTCAATTTTACCTTGTGCTGTAAAACTTGATATGCTTACCAAACTTTTTTCTTTTTGATTTAATCCGTTTTCTTCCATGTCATTACTTTTTGCATTTACAGATAAAAATAAACTCATTGTTGAAATTATTCCAATCATCAATGTTTTCATAGTCCGATATTTTAATTTGACAATTAGTTAGTTAATTATGTTTTTAAAAATCTATAACAATCATTCTGAAAACTATTTGAATAACTTATTATCATATCAATTGATGCAAAAGATTAAGAATTCAATTTATTAAATTCTTCGTCGGAAACCGGTTCGAGCCATTCGTTACTTGATTCTTCACCGGGTATCTCCAACGAAATATGACTGAACCAACTGTCGGCCTTTGCTCCATGCCAGTGTTTTACGTCTGTTGGAATATAAATTAATGAACCTTCAGAAAGACTTACCGGCTTATTGCCTTCCTGCTGATACCAGCCTTCTCCCGCAGTGCAAATGAGTATCTGACCACCACCTTTTATCGCATGATGAATATGCCAATTATTCCTACAGCCCGGCTCAAATGTAACATTAGCCATAAATAACGGGCATTCTCCGGGTTTTACCAGAAAATTAAGAAACGAATTTCCCGTAAAATATTTGGCAAACATTTCATTGGGCACTCCCATTCCAAACATGTTTGCTTTTTCAAATTCAATTTTATTCGAATACTTCATTGCTTTTTTATTTAGAAGTTTTAATATTCTTTGTTCCCGACTTTGGGAAACTTTTTATCATTACAAAATTTGCTGTAATTATTTAAATAATTTAACCCGTATTACAGAATTACTTACCCTAATTACTGAATGCTTTATATACACAAATCATCTAAAAAAAGTTGTGTTTCAATTCTTCTAAAAAGTTGACAGCGGTTGTGATAGCCAGACTCCGATTTTTATTGAATTCATGCGTTTCGCCTTCCAATAAATACAGAGTGCTGTTGTTATAAATCTCATTGTATTTTTCTGCGTAAGAATATGGCACCATCCTGTCTTTTTCCCCATGAATAATACAAACTGGCCCAGTGTATGCTGATGCCCTGCCGTAAATATTTAGTGTTCGAATGCTTGCCAGGTATTCGCGCCCAACCTGGTGATTATTTACAGGAAAAATTTCAGGAATATTTTCAGTATCAAAAGTTTTACCCATCATTATACCGGCATTTACCTTGTCTTCCATTACCGCCGCAGAAGCCAGGAGTACAACACTTTTTACCTCATCTTTTAAGTCTCCGGCGGCCAAAGATGCTACAACTCCACCCTGGGAGTGCCCAAGCAAACTAATATCAGACACAAAGTCCAGCGTTTTACAATAATCGAATACAGCTTTTGCATCCAAAACTTCAGATGGGACAGTCATATTTATTAATTTGCCCTCACTTTTACCATATCCGTTAAAATCAAATCGAATGGAAGCTATCCCTTTCGATTGCAATGAATCAGCAATTGCAATTAGTAACGGAGATTCCTTGTCAGAGAAAACGCCGTGCATCAAAATTACTATAGGACATTTTTCAGTTGATTTTAATGTCGGAATTTGAAGTTCTGCCTTTAATTTTCCAACGGAGCCCTGTATTTGTACTGATTTTAAAATCATAGCTGCAGCTGATTCATTTTAGGTATTACTTTCATGAATAGAATTTCCTACCGTTAAGGCGGTAAAACAGAGACATATTCATATTCTTCAAAATTGAAAAAAGCCCTCTGTTATTAACAGAAGGCTGTATGATTTGTATGGTCAATGCTTATTTCAGTTTCCCTCCGTAAACAGGAAACATGCTGGCTGCACCGTAATCCTTAATTTGTTCCAGATTTTTTAGGGTTACCATATCTGCTGCTGAAATCTCAAAATCCACTTCGGCATTGTTTTTCATGTGCGCCGGATTAGCTGTTTTTGGCAACGGAAGCAAACCAAGTTCAAGACAGTAGCGAATGGACAACTGTGGGACGGAAACGCCATATTTTTTTGCCATGTCTGTTATTGCCTCGTTTTTCATTAATTCACCATGAGCAACCGGCGAATAAGCCTCAACAAGAATGTTGTTTTCTTTGCAGTATTTAATCAGCTCTTTAGGCGTGTTGCTAATGTGCGCCAGAATCTGGTTGACCATTGGTGGTATGGTGCAGGATTCAAATATGTTTTCGATATCTGTTTTTTGGAAATTTGAAACGCCAATGGCTTTTAGTTTACCGGCTTTGTAAGCTTCTTCCAGTGCTTTCCATGCTTCGCGGTTTCCGTCGGCATGTGCATCTTCTTCGTGGAATTCCATCCAGGGCTTTGGACTATGAATAATCATCAAATCAATATACTCCAAACCTAAAGTTTTAAGCGAACCATCGATTGCTTTAACTGCCTCGTCGTATGATTTCACTTCGGCAGCCAGTTTGGTGGTTATAAACAGTTCTTCACGTTTCACACCACTGGTTCTGATGCCTTCGCCAACACCTCTTTCATTCATGTAGGCTTGTGCAGTATCAATATGACGATAGCCAAGATTAACAGCGACTTTAACTGCCTGTACTGAATCAGTATCGCTTATAAACCATGTTCCAAGTCCCAGTTTTGGGATTTTAACGCCATTCGACAGCGTGTAATTTTCTTTTAATATCATTTTGAATTTGTTTTAAGAATTAATAATTGACTGTTTAAAATGTTGCTGCATCAATCACGTAGCGGTAGCGTGCTTCTTTATTAACCACTTTTTCCCATGCATCATT
>DAOPKR010000202.1:0-4514 GCA_035391305.1 Draconibacterium sp. | reverse complement strand
CAAAACGCAAAAATGTGCATCGAAAACGGGGTTTTCAGCATGTGCGTAAAACCCTGCGATATAAAAGCTGCTAAAGAATTATTGAAAAAAAGCGACGTAAAAGTATCGTGTGTGCTCAGCTTTCCGCATGGCGCCGATGCCACGCCGGTAAAAGCTTTTCAGGCAAAACAGGCAATTGAAGACGGCACCGATGAAATTGACATGGTAATGAATATCGGCAAATTTCTGTCGGGCGATTGGGAATATGTAGTTGAAGATATAAAAGCGGTGGTTGATGTTGCTCACAGTCACGGAGTTTTGGTTAAAGTAATCCAGGAAAGCGGATATTTAACGCTTGAACAGGTTGCAAAAGCCTGCGAACTTTCGTACGAAGCAGGTGCTGATTTTGTAAAAACTTCAACAGGTTTTGGCCCCGGGAAAGCAACCCCCGAAATTATTGAAGTGATGGTTAAAACCGTTGGCGACAGAATGATGGTAAAACCTTCAGGCGGAATCAGGACCTGGGAAGATGCAGTTTCATTTCTGAAACAGGGCGCCGACCGGCTTGGAATTGGTTCAACAGAAGCCGTGCTGAATGGTGCCAAAGCTGAAGGAACGTATTGATCTCAATTTTTTTCAGCCAAAAAAAACCAGCATATTTGCATTTCCTAAAACTGGAGATAAATGTATTTTTTAAACGGCGACAGAATTTATATAAATCCTGGAAATAGTTACAAAACCTTTGACGAACAACTGGATAACTGTTTGGTTCAGTTAACAAAAATCAACTCGGGAAAGAAAATTTTCAAACTGAATTTTTTTGTCGATGCCGATTCATTAAATAATTATTTGCAGTTTCAGCAAAAAATTCAATCGAAAGTTGAAAATATTTTTCACAGCAAAATTCTGTTAAGTGTTATTGCACAGCCGCCTTTAACCTGTAAAATTTTAGCCGAAGCCTGTTTTTATGACCCAGCAATCTGGAAAGCAACTTCCGTTTTGGAGAAAAATGGCGGTGCGGTTTTATTTCAAAACGAAAAAAACAGTGTGTTGGTTGGAAGCGTTCAGTCATTCGCGGGTCCGAATTGCAAGGATAATTCAAAGCAGGCATTTGACGATTTAAAGCATATTCTGCAAAAAGCTGAATTTTCTTTAAGTACAATTGTCAGGCAGTGGAATTATATTGAAAACATTCTCGGTTTCGATGGGAAAGAGCAACATTACCAGGAGTTTAACAATGCACGTTCGGCAATTTACGGAACCTTATTCAACGAAAAAGGCTATCCCGCAGCAACAGGAATCGGGATGAAATGCGGCGGCATTATCATCGAATTTCTTGCCGTTCAATCAAACAATATCAAATCAGAACCAATTAACAACCCATCACAAATTGCGGCACATACTTACAGCAAAAATGTGCTGGCCGGAGAAGAGTGTCTGCTTAAAACAACGCCAAAATTCGAACGTGCACGCTACCTCGAATTGTTTGGGAAAAAACTGATTTTCATTTCCGGAACTGCCTCAATTATTGGTGAAAGAACTGTTGGCGTTGGCAATCCGGCTGAACAAACTGAAATAACCATCAATAACATTAAACAACTGTATTCAAAAGAAATTCTTAATCAATTATCTACTGAAACTTTAAATCCAAAATATGGCCATGCAAGGGTTTATATTAAAAACCGCAAAGATTTCCCTGTGATAAAAAGAACTTTTAAAAGCCATTTTGGTAAACTCCCGGTTGTGTATATCATTGCTGATATTTGCCGTAACGACTTGCTTGTTGAAATTGAAGGGAAAGTTATTTTAGAGTAAACAGAACACTGATAACGCTGGTTAATCCTACAATCGCCAGTAAAAAAATCAGCGAAAATCAGATAAATCTGCGTTATCAGTGTTCAAATTATTTTTGTTGAAGTTCAAATTTCAAAATCTGAAATCGATGCCAAACATAAAATTTGTTCCTGCCTGCGGAAAATACCCGTCCATTTTGTAGCGTTCTCCTTCATAAATGTATGAATACACCCACGCATTCGACTCATATTTTTCGTTAAACAGATTATTAACCATCAGCCTGAGCGTTATTTCCTCAAACAATTTTGTGTTGAAAGTATAATCTGCATTCAGGTTATTCACAAAATACGAATCCAGTTTTCTGCTGTTAACCGAAGTATTATCGATAAATTGTTTGCCAACAAATGTTGAGATAAAACTTACCCCGAGGTTATTTACCGGTGAAAAAACAAATTGGCTGTTACCAATAAAATTGGGAGAAAAAGCCAGGTCGGTTGTTCCCAGTTCAAAAGTTTCCTGTCCCCAGGTATCCCAGTTATCAATGTATTCAGTAAAATTCTCTACTTTATTTACACTAAAAGTAGTATTACCGTTCCATTGAATTTTAGGAGTGATTTTCACTCCGGCCTGCAATTCAAGCCCGGTTCGGAAACTATTGTCAACGTTCACCATTATCGGCGCTCCCACGTCGTTTATTTCTCCTGTTAAAACCAACTGGTTTTTATAATTCATATAGTAGTAATTGGCTGAAAACGAAAATGCCGACGATTTGAAATTGTACCCCAACTCCCAGTCATTCAGTGTTTCGTGGGTGGGTTGTTTTCCTGCCGGATCAGCATCGACATAATTATCGCGGTTGGGTTCGCGGTTGGCGATTGCAAGCGAAAGGTAAATTTCCTGATTTTGCTGAATCTGGTAAAACGCTCCAAATTTTGGGTTGAAAAAGTTGAATTTGTGCACTTGCGAAATATCACGCAAATCATCATCAATCCCGGTAATTTCATAGTTGATATTCCTATATTGAAGGTCGGCAAACAGGTTGAGTTTAGCAGTTAAACTGTAGTTGTATTTTGCAAAAACATTGAAATCCTTTTTCAATCCGTTGCCACGGTACCAGTCATGATCAGGTTTTGCGTTTCCCAAAAACTGCGCCCAGATTACCTTTCCAAAATGGTCACCGTCATAAATGCTGTTTCCACCGCCAAAAGTAAAGTCGCTTTTTTTCTTTTTATAATTAAAAGAAAATATCATCCCGTAAAAATCATTGTCGAGCCATTTCCTGTTTATTATATCCGAAGTTTCAATTGTTTCATTACCAACCTGAATATATGGAATCTGATAATCTGCGAGGTCTTCGTCTTCCTTGTAGTTTTCATAATAGCCTGCACCATGCGTATAATGCAACGATGCATTTACGTTAAAATTCTGGTTAAAACTGTGCGTAAAATGAAGTTGAAAATGGTCTTGCTGAAAATCGTCAACCTGGTTTTTATAATAATTTGTTTTGCCGTTCTCATCAGTGTATTCACCTGACGGATTGTAAGTACGGTTCGTTTCAAGTAAATCAGAAGGCACACCGTTCCATGCATGATATGTATTTTCGTAACCCGAAAAAACTACAGCTTTTAAAACTGTTTTTTCAGAATAATAACCCGATGAAACAAAAAACGATTTCAAATCGGCGCTTGCCCTGTCGATATAACCATCTGACGAAACTTTTGAAAGCCTGGCATCAACCGTGTATTTTCCGTTCATCAATCCTGTTCCGGCTAATACTGTGTTTTTAAATGTGTTGAAAGATCCAAAAGCCGTTTTGTATTCACCGTAAGCATCAGGATTAAATGTACTGGTTTGCAGGTTAATTGTTGCGCCAAATGCGGCAGCGCCATTTGTTGAAGTACCTGCTCCGCGCTGCACCTGCACATTTTCGAGCGACGAGGCCAGGTCGGGCTGATCGACAAACCAGGTTCCGTGCGATTCGGCATCATTCAAAGGAATTCCGTTTATCCCAACATTTATGCGGTTCATATCAGTTCCGCGAATCCTGAAATTTGTGTAACCAACGCCGGTGCCTGCATCGGAAGTTGCTACAAAAGAAGGCGTTAACTGAAGCAAATATGGAATATCCTGTCCCATATTTCGTTTTTCAATCTCCTCGCCCGACAAATTGTTGTAAGCCATTGGCGTTTTGTTTTTTGCAACCGATGCCGAAATCATAATTTCATCGGTCAGAATAACACTTTCAACCAGATTAACCGAAATTTTTTGATCTGATTTTAAATTCACTTTGATTTCCGCAGGTTCGAACCCGACAAAAGAAACTTTTACAACATACTCGCCCAGCTTCAGGTTTTTAAACTCAAACGATCCGTCACTTTGGGCAGAAACCCCGTACATTGAATTCGACAGCACCACACTTGCTCCGGCAAGCGGTTCATTGTTTCCGGTTACTACACCGGAAAGTTTGATTTGCCCAATTCCGGCAAACGCAAACAACTGCAATAGCAGCAAAAACGATAACTTTTTCATTTTAGAAATTTTGGTTATGTACTAACCAATGGAGTGGGACGAATCCCTTTTTTTGCTTTCCCTCCGCCGGCATTACCCGGATCAGGTTCTGTGAGTGTAATCTCAGTCCCGTTTTAAACGAGACACCCCATTGCATAAATATCGGGGCAAATGTAAAATGGATTTTCGAATTGACAAAATCAGATTTTGAAAAAGAAGAGAATTTAATCTTT
>DAOPKR010000201.1:0-4540 GCA_035391305.1 Draconibacterium sp. | reverse complement strand
GGAATTTTAACAACAAATTCATCGGCAGTTTCATGTATTTCAATGTCGCGGTTTAAAATTAACCGGCTGCGTTCCTTCAGGTTTTTCAATCCTGTTTTCGACGAACCGTTTAGCTGAGTTTTCTTTTGCAGATTATTTCGCACCACAATTTTATCCAATCCTTCAAAATGAATTACAATTTCAAGGGGTTGTTTACGTGTTGCCGAATTGTGTTTTAGGGCGTTTTCAACCAAAAGTTGCAACGAAACCGGCAAAACCTCAACATTTACGTTTCCGTTTAACTCCATTTTTAATTCAACCTTTTCTTCATCCCTGATTTTTTGCAGGTAGAAATAGTTATTTACAAATTCAATTTCAGACGAAAGCGGAACCAGTTCTTTATTCTCATTTTCCAAAATATACCTGTAAATTGTCGATAGTTTTTGTATGTATTGTTCCGATAAATCAGGGTCTTTTCTTACCAGCGTTAACAGAGAATTCAGACTGTTGAAAAGAAAATGCGGGTTTACCTGGCTTTTTAAAGTTTCATACTGAAATATGAGTTTTTCCTCCCTCAGTTTTTGAGCCCGGTCAACAGCCTCTGTCCATTGAACGTAAAAGAAGAAAACCGCCCCAAGTGTAAACCCAACAAAAGTGGCGATAAAAAACCCTTTCATTTCCATGTTTAACAGGATATTAAAAAACTGCGAAAAATCGTCGAAATGAACGGCATATTGAATGGCATAAACCATCAAAAAGAAGATAATTGAAACAACCAAAACCAACACATAGAAAAAAAGCAACCTGAGCACCATTTTCTTTTTAAAATCAGGAGAATCAACTTTTGAAGATTTAAAAAACCAGGCACCAATCCAAATAAAAATCTCAAGTTGCAAAAAAGTTAAAAACCAGGTCATTATAAATTGATCGTAGAATACTTTTTGCCTTAAAATGAGCCCGAAAACTATTGAAATAACAAGCGAACCTGCCAACAGATACGTGTGCCAGACTGCCTTTTGAATCAATGTTTTATTGTTGGTCGGATGAAACATAAGCTGATTGATTTTGGTGTTGAATTTACTAAAAACTTACAATTAGTTCAGTGTGCAAAGTTCAAAGTTGCAGCTACAACTTTGAACTCTGAACTCTGAACCCTAAACTCTGAACTCTTATATCACTTTTACAAAACTGACTTCGCGAACCGCATTCATAATTTGTTTACTGGTTTGCCCGGGCAGGTTCATTTCCATCACAACGTCTTCATACAAAACTGCATGTTCAATTTGTTTGTCTTCCAAACTTACCCAAATTGTACCCCAATAGTGGCTGCGGCCTTTCATACTCATTCCTTCGCCTGCATATTCAAGCGGGTTGTTAAACGTGCGGTATTCAATAACGGCGCAGGATTCACCGTTTCGTTCCGAAATACCTGCCCACATAATCTGCACATCTTTGTTTTCAAAAGAACCTTGTCCGGCCAGATCCATTTTCCCATTAAACCTTTCATCTGCAAATGACTCATTTAGTTTCAGTTTTTCGAATGAACTCCAGGCAAAACCTTCTATTCCCATCATATCCCAAATCAGGTTTTTGGTGAAAGCGGCGTTTTCGCCAAAAGTGGCAAATGCTTCAGGTTTTAACATGTCTTCCGAAATGTTGTAAGTAAAGTCCTCCATGTAGTCAACCGGGTTTCCTTCCGGAAATTCAGCATCACGTGTCATCGCCATTGAAATGGTAACGTTGTTCCACTTTGCTCTTCCGCTTTCAAGCCCGCGTGTGTATTCACCTTTCACACGCATTTTGTTAATGAAATTTCCAAAAATATCGGCATTGAAATGATCAGTGGTTACCACATACTTCTGAGGTTCATTATTTAACACGAGATTTTGAGGAAGTGAACCGCTGGATAGAATTTCTGAAATTTTTGATTCCCTTAATTTTTGTGCTTGCACACCAACTGCAAAAATTGCAGCAATTGAAAAAAGAAGAACTGATTTAATTGTTTTCATGACTTTAAATTTTAATTGTTTTTTGATGAATCAAAATTCAGCCAATTTTGGAAGGTTAAAAATAAAGAGTTGTGCAGGGGTAGTTTTTCGGCTACGAACTGTATTAAATCAGGTTTGAATTGTATTTAAAAGCAATGATAAATCAATGTAAAATAACTTTTATAGAAATGTAGCTTCGCTCATTGCCTTTAAATTTTCAGGTTCGGTTAAAGGTGTAATTTCGCATCCTGCCGACAAAATATACCGTTCGTTTTTGTGTTTTTCCACAAGATTTTTGCAGATATTAAAAACCTCATCGCGTGTTTTATTTTGAATAGTAACCGGATTGATATTCCCTGCAAAAATTACTTTTTCACCCAAAACTGTACGGGCATTTTGTATGTCAACCTGCCAGTCAAGATCTAAAATATCGAGTTTGAAATTTTTATAAGAGGGCAGCAAATGTGTTGTGTCTCCGCAAATGTGGAGTTTTATTTTTCCACCCAACTCGTGGATATAACTTATAATTTCATGATGCCTGTCGCGAACATAATTGTTGTAGGTATCAACATCAATTTGCGAACAAACAGCATCGCCCATGCCAATAATTTCGCACCCGGCTTCAATTTGTGCTTTGGCAAAATCTTTGGCAGTAATCATGCATTTGTCCATCAACCGATTGGCAAAATCCGGATCCAACATCAACTGCATCATCATATTTTCCATTCCTGCCAAATCACATGCTTCGGCCAGCGGCCCCTCGATCCATCCAATTATCGGAATATTTCCCTGTGTTTTTTTCGAAAGTACTTCACCTGCTTTTATCCTGTCGAAAGTTCGTTTTGCCTTGTAAACATCCGGATTTTTCAGGTTGATAACATCTTCCACTGAATTCACAACCAGGTTTAAACAACGTGGAACACCGTTTGGAACATATTGAATTCCCGCGCCAAAAGCACTGGTTTCGCGGTACGGATCCGAAATCAAACCAAGCAAATCAAGGTTAAAATCGTCCATGCAACGCAGGTTGGCTTCAACAAGTACATTGTAATCCGAGGCAAATTGCCCGTAGTTACTGCCTATATATTCGGCGGCAAACTGCATTAAAATCGGGCGGAACAAAACTTTATCAACTGACTTTCCGGATTCGATTAGTTGATGGAACTGTTGTGTTTTAGTCATTTTAGTCGATTTTTTCAGGTTCTGAAAATTAGCAAAAAATGTTGGCGTTTTAAATTGATAATTTGAAAAATCAGGTTTAGTTTTAAGGTTATATAATCAAATAAAATAAATGGAAAGAACTGTTCGAAAAGCACTTCATGGGGCCGGGATAATACTGATGCACAATTTTGGGAAAATCACAGATTATGAGGAGAAGGAAAGTCAAAGCAGCATTGTAACAAAAGCAGATATCGAATCGGAAAAAAAGATTATTGAAATTATTTCAGAAAAATTTCCTGATCATAATACTTTGGGCGAAGAAACCGGATTTCAGAACAGAAATTCGGAATTTACGTGGGTGATTGATCCGCTTGACGGAACATCAAACTTTGCCGCAGGATTGCCATGGTTCGGTGTTATCATCTGTGTTTTGAAAAATTCAATCCCTTTTTTGGCCGGGTGTTTTTTGCCTGTTCAAAACGAATTATATTTTGCTGAAAAAGGTAGGGGTGCAACTTGCAACGGAAAGAAAATAACAGTTTCTGATGAAACCAAACTTAAAAATATACTTGCCGCGTACTCGCTCGATTTTTCTGATGAACCCGGAAAAACTGAACATGAAACAAAAGTTATAGGAACCCTTGTGAAAAATATCAGAAACCTGCGCGGCACAAACTGTTTAATCGACTTTTGCTACACCGCTGACGGTAAACTTGGGGCTTGCATTAACCAAACCACAAAAATCTGGGACATTGCCGCTCCCGGTTTAATAATTGAGGAAGCGGGTGGAATAGTGACTGACATTTTGGGAAACCAGTTCGATTTTTCATTGAATGAAACCAATTATAACCGGAACTTTAACATTGTTTGTTCAAATAAAATGCTTCATGCTGAACTCATTAAATTAATGAATCATGGCTTTTAGTGAGTTTTTAGTTGATCGGGTTCGACGTACATTTAAAGAAAATCATACAGTTTTTGAAGAGAAGAAAATGTTCGGAGGGCTCTGTTTTTTTGTTGATGAAAAAATGTGTGCTGGTGTTTTTAAAGAAGAATTGATGGTTAGGATTAATCCGGAAAACGAGGCAGAATTTTTACAAAATGAAGATTGCCGTGAAATGGACGAAACCAATCATTCGATGAAAGGTTTCTTAATGATATCGCCTGAAGGCATCGACATGGACGATGATCTGGATAAATGGATAAAACGTTGTCTGGCGTTTAATCCGATTGCGAAGTCAAGTAAAAAGAAAGGCAGATAAAATAGATTGGCGAATTTTCAGTAAAACTGAAGTGGGCTGTACTGGATTCGAACCAGTGACCCCTACCCTGTCAAGGTAATGCTCTAAACCAACTGAGCTAACAGCCCCAATATTTGCGTCAAAAATAACAAAAAAAAGGCACTATAAAAG
>DAOPKR010000200.1:1181-4574 GCA_035391305.1 Draconibacterium sp. | reverse complement strand
TGTGCTTTTGTTGATACTCCTGAAGTTGAAAAAATATGCTCTTTTATTGCTGAACAACGTGGTTTCCCGACTGCATTTTTACTGCCCGAGTTTGAGGGCGACGAAGAAGGATCAAGTCCCGGCGATGTTGATTTAAACAATAAAGATGATATGTTTGAAGATTGTGCGCGTGTTGTTGTGATGAGCCAAATTGGTTCAACCTCGATGATTCAGCGAAAATTTTCCATCGGTTACAACAGGGCCGGACGAATTATGGATCAGTTGGAAAAAGCCGGAGTTGTTGGTCCAAGCGAAGGAAGTAAAGCAAGACAGGTACTTATTCAGGATGAGTATTCTTTGGAACAGTTATTGAATAGATTAAACTAAAAATTTATAATGAGAAGCATTTTAATTACCTGCGCAATTTTATTGATTGTCATTTTTTCAAAAGCCCAGCAAGATCCAAAAGCAAAAGGAATTTTGGATGAAGTGAGCAGTAAAACAAGAACTTACAAAACTATTTTGGCTGATTTTTCATTTTCCATGGAAAATAAAGCAATGTCGATTAACGAGAAAAATGAAGGGACAATAAAACTGAAAGGACAAAAATATGTGGTTGAACTTCCGGGTGCCGGAGTGAAAGTTTATTCTGACGGAAAAAATAACTGGAGTTATATGAAACAGGGCAATCAGGTCACAGTTTCAACTATTGAAGATTCAGGAAACGATTTAATGGATCCTTCATCACTTTTCAGTATTTACGAAAAAGGTTTTATTTCGAAATTTGTGGCAGAAAAAAATGTGGGCGGAAAAGCAGTTTACCAAATAGAATTATTTCCTGATAAAAAGGAATTTGATGTTTCAAAAATCACAATCGAAATTGATAAGGCAACAATGATGATCAAATCGGCACAGTTGTTTGGCACCGATGGAAATGTATATGGAATTGTTGTTAAAAAAATGGAAACCAATAAAGAATTTCCTGATTCTGATTTTGTTTTCGATGCAAAGAAATTTCCGGATGTTGAGGTTATTGATTTGAGGTAGCCGAGGAAAGAGTTCAGAGTTTAGCGTTCAGAGTTTCGAGAGCCAGGCAACTATTATCCAGAGAATCCAGTACTCAATATCCAATGGTCGGATAATCGACAACCAGTAACTAAACTAGTAACCAGCGTCAAGTAACCAGCAACCAGTTCCTACTCATTTGAAACATTTTGCAGTGTTTTTCGGTATTTTGAAAACACAACAGCACGCGAAATAAAACCGAGGTATTTTCCATTATCAATTACTGCCAAATTATATCTTCCTGATGATTCAAATTTTTCAGCGACAATTTCCATACTGTCATAAGGCGAAATAAAGAATTCGGGCATATACATAATATCTTTCACTTTTACCGAGTCGTACAAATCGGGTTCAAAAATCAGGTTTTTCACTTCCGATAATTTTACCATTCCTTTCAAAATACCATTTTCATCAACCACCGGAAACAGGTTCCTGTCAGAACGCGAAATTGCTTTCACCAAATCTCTTAAAGTAGCCGTTGGCAAAAGGATTTCAAAGTCAGTTTCAATCAGTTGCTTTAATTCCATTAACAAAAGCACTGCCTTATCTTTGTGATGGGTCATCAATTCTCCGCTTTTCGCCAATCGTTTTGTATAAATTGAATGTGGTTCGAATTGCATGATTGTTAAGTATGCTACAGTTGAAGTAATAATCAGAGGCACAAACATTCCATAACCTTTTGTTATTTCAGCGGTTAAGAAAATTCCGGTTAGCGGGGCATGCATTACAGCGGCCATCATACCGGCCATTCCGGCAAGTGCGAAATTATCTTCCGGCAAACCTAATTTGTAAAACGTATTCAAAAGTTTTACTAAAAAATATCCACCAACTGCACCCAAAAAAAGTGTTGGTGCAAAAATACCACCAATTCCCCCAGAACCTGTAGTGGCTGACATTGCAAATACTTTAAAGATTAGAATTGCAGCAAGAAAACTGAGCAAAACATAAGGATTGTTTTTCCATTCGAAGAACAATGAATTGTTGAGCAAACTTTTACCTGCACCACTAAAAATGGTAATTATACTTGTGTATCCTTCTCCCCACAATGGAGGAAATATAAAAATCAGCAATCCAAGCATTAATCCGCCAACCAGAAGTCTTACTATCCAATTTTTAATGGCAGCAAATTTCGATTCGAGGTACATTGCAGATCGGGTAAAATAGAACCCAAGTAGCCCGGTAAATATGCCAAGCAAAATATAAAACCAAATATTGCTGATTTGAAAAGGTGAAACATTGGTAAATTGCATTAAAACCCCTTCTCCCATAAAGAATGAGGTTAATGCAGTGGCAGAAACCGCAGAAATAAGCAGCGGCGCCAAATACGCCATTGTCAGGTCAATCATAAGTACTTCAAGCGTAAAAACAATTCCTGCAATTGGCGCATTGAAAATACCTGCAATTGCGCCCGCAGCGCCACAACCCACCATTAAAGTAACATAATTGTATTTGAGTTTGAAAACCCGTGCAAGATTTGATCCAATTGAAGCACCTGTTAAAACAATTGGTGCTTCTGCTCCTACAGATCCTCCAAGTCCGATAGTTAGTGAACTTGCTATCATTGAAGAGTAAGAGTTGTGAGGTTTCAAGTTGCTGTTTTTCCGTGCAATTGAAAACAGAATTTTTGACACACCATGCCCAATATTGTCCTTTACAATATATCTCACAAAAAGAACCGTCAGGAAAATCCCAATCATCGGGTAAATCAGATACCAGTAACTGATTGAATCGACAGTTACCCATTTTGTAATTTTTACTTCAACAAAGTGTATCAGATTTTTTAGTGTTAATGCCGCTAAACCGGTTAACAAACCAATGAAAAGACTTAACATGTAAATAAAGTTTTTCTCCGGAATTTTGGCAATCCTCCAGGCAACTGCTTTATTTATCCAGTTTTTTGAGTTGCGAAGCCAAATTATTCTAAACGTGCGAAACATCTATTATTTGTTTACGGTAAGTAGTAAAAACCCGGGCACGGGAAATAAATCCAACATATTTTCCATTTTCGATTACAGCCAGGTTGTATCTGCCCGTTGTTTCAAATTTATGAGCAACTGTTTCCATATTATCATTCGGGTCAATATGATCAGTGGGCATGTACATTAATTCACTGATTTTTACAGTGTCATACAATTCATGTTTGAAAATTATATCACGTACATCGTCCATTTTTAACATTCCAACCATTTTACCATCTTTATCAACCACGGGAAACAGATTTCGGTGATTGTGCGAAATAGCAATTGTTAAATCGCGTAAAGTTGCGTCGGGCGAAAGTACTTCAAAATCTGTTTCAATAAGTTTTTTTGCGTCTAACATTTGTAAAACATTTGCATCTTTATCATGAGT
>DAOPKR010000200.1:0-1081 GCA_035391305.1 Draconibacterium sp. | reverse complement strand
GCAAAAATACCTCCAATTCCACCTGCACCAAAAGTGAAAGTGGTTGCAATAATCTTTAATAAAATTACCAGGGCAATCAAAACCAGTGCTGCCCACATTTCTTCCCTTAAACCAAAGAACAAACTATTGTTGAAAAGGTATTCCACGTTACCAGCCAAACAATTGTTTATCGATTCATATCCTTCGCCATAAAGTGATGGAAACAAAAAAATAAGTGCTCCCAAACCAACTCCGCCAACTACAATTCTTGTTATTTGTTTTTGCATTTTATCAAACCAACTACCAATAACCATATACATTCTGGTAAAATAAACCGAAACAAAACCGGCAACAATTCCAAGAACAATATAATAAGGAAGATCAGCCAATTCAAATGCCTGCTGTACTTCGAAAGGATATAAAACATTTTGCCCGAGGAAAAAATAAGAAGTAACAACGCCGGTTGCAGATGCTAATAAAAGTGGTACGAGCGAAAAAACTGTTAGATCGATCATTATCACTTCAACGGCAAAAACTATGGCTGCGATCGGGGCTTTGAAAATTGCCGCCATTGCCCCGGCGCATGCACAGGCCAGCATAAGTATTGTGTTTTTGTAACTCAGCCTGAAAAACTTTGCCAACCATGATCCCCAGGCAGTTCCCGTGGCTACTGTTGGTCCCTCCAATCCAACTGATCCGCCAAAACCAACAGTAAGCGAACTGGCCAGCACCGACGAAAAAAGATTATGATTGCTAACCATTCCTTTCCGTTTCGAAATGCTGTATAATACATTTGGGATCCCGTGTCGCACTTCGTTTCTGATAACATATTTAACAACCAGAACAGTAAGTAAAATTCCCACCAGCGGTAAAGCAAAATAGATATAATTGTGCATTTCTGTTGATACCATGGTTTGTACCAAATGTTGAGTTAACCGAACAGAATTTTTAATTACCACAGCTGCCATTCCCGACAAAAAACCAACTACAATGCTCAGCGCTGTTATAAATCCGCGTTCGCTCATATTTCGTAGCCGCCATCTGTGAAAACGTGCAATTATATGGATGTGTTTTTTCATTTCAGCTTGTAAAAATAGTAAAA
>DAOPKR010000199.1:0-4605 GCA_035391305.1 Draconibacterium sp. | reverse complement strand
TTGAATCTGAAAGGGAGAAAACAAGTGCGGCGTAAAGTTTTTTTTGCCCGAATTGCACAATTACACGTTGCCCCGGTTTTATGTCGGGTTGCAATATTTCAGGCACTTTGTAAGTGTACGAATCATGCAGTGAAAGCGGTAAAATTACTTGTGCAAAAAAATCGGGCATTTAAATAAATTATTCAATTATTAACAACTAATGTTAGTTTAACTTCTTATTTATTTTTTATTATGATTAATCTATTAATAATCATATTAACAGCTGTTTATAGGTTTTCTTGATCCCAATTTAGTATTCCTTTTCTAATTAAGTAAATTGAACCTTTCTTTTTAACTATGCCTGAACCCCCACTCCAAAAAGAAATAGAATCTGTGGCAATTGGTGTTTTTTTGAGCCAAAATACATCTTCGCCTTTATATTTTATGAGATAATACAACTTAAACGATTTTTCTTCGAATATTTTATGATAGGAAAAAGAATACCAATTATTATTTATATTCATATAAATTCCTTTATCATTCTTTTTTAGAGCAATGTCTTGTATTTGTCCATATATTTCAGCTTTTTTCCATTCATTCTTAGCTTTTCGATCTCTTAGAAAAGCGTTAAGAAAAAATATAATAAATGCAAATACTATAATTGAATAATAAATTTTAGGATTAAGCTTCATGGTTTATAACATTAAAAATTTCAAAACATTATTTTTTCACTTCCTAAATCGAATTCGGTGTCATAACTAAACTTTTTTTAAAATCTAATTTATTTTCTGATCTCTTTATCTGAGCTATTTCCCAGTCATTTAACGCAAAGAATGGCAAAAATTATATTCTTAAAAATCAAGTTATTACTTCACAAATTGAATCATTCTTCGCAGATTCTTCTCTTCATAATTCCTTCCAAATCTTTCTACCAATTCTCGTGACACTGTAACGACAATCTGTTTACCATAATCGGCCCTTTTATTTTGTAAAATGTAATTAAGAACAAGATTCCCTACATGCCAGAACGAAACTGTTAATGAACTGTTTATATTGGAAATAATTTGGGTTTTCGTTTCTTGGATTAGAATGACCAGGTCGTCAATTAAATCCTTACATTCAATTTTTTCAATTGGCATTTTACTTTTTCTTACGAAGATAAGGTTTTAATTAAAACACATAATTTCAAAAACAGAAACTGCTTCGAAGAGAAAAACGAAACTAAATCAATGCGTATGGAAGTTTTTTACCTTCTATGTCGAATCATGGATACAAACCCTGTCCCACCGTGGACTACAACCTTAATTAAAAATTTGATTTTACCCAATCGGCAACTTCTTCCATCAACCAATTTGGGGTTGAAGTTGCACCGCTGATTCCAACTGAATTGACCCCGGAAAACCATTGCGAATCAATTTCATCGATACTTGAAATGATTTGCGATTTTGGGTTTTCTTCTTTACAGATACTAAATAAATATTGCCCGTTTGAGCTTTTTTTCCCGGCAACAAACAAAACCATATCGTAGTTTTTTGCAAAATTTTTGAGGTTGGGAACCCGGTTTGATACCTGCCGGCAAATTGTATCTTTTATTTCGATTGGTACTTCAGGGTTCATTTTTGATTTTATCAGGCCTGCAATTCCATTGAAATCTTCAATCCGTTTTGTTGTTTGCGAATACAGGGAGACCGGGCGGTTTGTGTCAATTTTATCAATATCGGCAATGCCTTCAATAACAATTGCGTTGTTGTTGGTTTGGCCGTTTAACCCATCAATTTCGGCATGGCCTTTTTTACCAAAAATCACAATTTGTCCCTGCTGATCGATTTTTGCCTCATACGAACTTTTTACTTTTTCCTGTAAAGTTAAAACCACAGGGCAGGTTGCGTCAATCAATTCAATATTGTTTTGCCTTGCATATTCGTAGGTTTCAGGCGGTTCGCCATGGGCACGGATTAAAACTTTGCAATCTTTCAAAGTAAAATATTCTTCCTTCGAAATTGATCTCAACCCACGTTTTTCAAGGCGTTCAACTTCTTTGCCGTTGTGCACAATATCTCCTAAACTGTATAATTTATCTGTGTTGTCAAGTTCATTTTCCGCTTCCCGGATTGCGTTGATTACTCCAAAGCAAAAACCCGATTTTTTGTCAATCTCCACTATCATTTTCCTTCTGTTTTTTCTTTAACTCTTTCCAATGTCCATTTTAACTGTTCTTCGCGGGTTAAATTGCTGTTATCTAAAATCAGTGCGTCATCTGCCTTTTTAAGGGGGCCAATTTCACGGGTTGAGTCTATTTGATCGCGACCTTCAACGTTTTGCAGAATTTCAGCAAAATCAACTTCAACGCCTTTTTGTTTTAATTCATCAAACCGACGTTTGGCGCGAATTTCAGGAGAAGCTGTCATAAAAATTTTTAATTCAGCATCAGGAAAAACAACTGTCCCAATATCGCGGCCATCCATTACAATTCCTTTGTTTTTGCCGTTTTCGCGTTGTTGCCTAACCATTTCACGGCGCACTTCAGCAATTGTGCTGATTGGACTTACATTTTGTGAAACTTCGAGCCGGCGGATTTCTTCCTCCACGTTTTCGTCATTCAAAAAAGTAGTATTTTTGCCTGCAATTTCATCCCACCTGAATGTGATATTTATATTTTTTAGTTCCGCAATTATTTTTTTAGTATCAGGCACTCCATTGTTAATCAAACCCATCCGAAGGGCATACAAAGTAACCACCCTGTACATTGCACCGCTGTCGATATAAACGTACCCGAGTTCCTGAGCCAGAGATTTTGCCATTGTACTTTTTCCGCACGATGAATGCCCGTCGATTGCAATTATTATTTTTTTAACAGCCATTTTAATGTTTTATTTGGATTGAAAAAGTCTCAATACTCAAATCTAACTATCTAAATTCTATTAGGAACAAAGATAGCTGATTTTTTAAATCAGACAATTTCGTCTTTTTAAAGTTGTTCTTATTAGAAGTTATTGTTGAGGTTGATTGCCAGGGAAAATAAGTTTGAAGAGCCTGCCAGATGAAATTGCGAAATTCCGTAATCGAGGTGAAAACGTTTGATTTTCAAACCAAATCCGGCAGAGAAGCCAACCATTCCGGGTCTTTCACTGAACTTCAATTCCTGTCGGCGCTGGTAGTTGTATCCGGCCCTGATTATAAAATTTTGAGAAGGTAAAATTTCGACACCAAAAACCACGTGCCGCATGATTTGTTTGCCAAAGCCCTCTTCGCGTTTAAAAAAATCGGTTTCTTCTTCGCTGTTTACATCGGGTTCGGGGTTTCCCAAATCCCAGTGATTTAAATATTGCATATTCAATGCAAGATTAATCGGGGCATGTTGCAAACGTCTGCTGACTCCAGCCTGAATGTTTAGTGGTATTTTTTCGTAATCTCCATTATCATAATAAGTTGTAATTTGCGAACCCACATTCCGGGCAACAAACGATACATTTGTGGAATTGCTTTTGCTTGCAATGCTGACCCCAAAATCGGCTGCAATTCCAACAGACTGGTAACTCTCGAAAGATGAAAGTATGGGTTTTAGTGCTGCTCCGTAATTTATTCTTTTGTAATTATTCGAATAAATAATGTGCATTGAATATTCAGCTGCTTTAAATTTATTTCCTGTAAGTTGGCCAAATTCGGTGGCCTCTTTAAAATCGCCATAATTGATATAGTGCATGCCCAACGCAAAATTCCCAATTCCGTTAAATGATTTTGCATAGGAAGCGTAGCCGTAATTAATGTCGGTCATGTAATTTACATAATTTACCAGTACTTTATTTGCCATCCCCTTGTGCAGTGCGGCCGGGTTGTGGTAGGGCAGGTTTAAATCGGTAGTATCTAAAATTGCAATTTGGTTACCACCAAGAGCAGCAATCCGGGCAGAATTTGTAAGCTCAAGAAACTGGTAGGTATTTTCACCGCCAATTTGGGCTTTCGCAAAAAGCATTGAAAAACAAAATATAATGATGAGGTAAAATTTCTGCTTCATTAGATTAATCACGTTTTCACTAAAACGCCAAAGATATTTATTTATTATAAGCCCCAGGAATTAAAACAAATCAAATCTTCGGCTGAGATAAATAAAGCCAGCGACTAAAACAGATATTGTAAAAACAAAAATTATCCAACCATAAACCCTTGTTCTTCTGTTTTCAGCCAATAACTGCTTTCTTAGATTTCTTAGATAAATTTTTGTTGGCTTTTTCTGATTGAGATTATCGAGGTTATTTTGATTCAAATGAAATAAATCCTGGATATCGTGTCCGGCAAAATCATCAGCGTGCTCTGTACCAGGCCTGTTCCTTCGGCCAAAAAATGGTTTGGGTTTCATATTCGAAATCCACGGTTGCATGCCAAATCCCATGTATCCCATATTAATGTATTATAATGGTTTATGTTGGCTAAGTTACCAATTTTTAGTTTTCAATTGTTCAAAAATATTATAAACCACAGGGCAGGTTTCGCAGTTTTTGTGTGAAAGCGGGAGGATTTGGTAAAACCTTTTACGGTCGGTGTGTGGATATTCGCGACAGGCACGGGGACGATTTTCGTAAACCATGCAGTAATTATCGGGCAATAAAAACGGACAAGGATGTTCTT
>DAOPKR010000198.1:0-4661 GCA_035391305.1 Draconibacterium sp. | reverse complement strand
ATATCTGGCGGGGAGCAGCGCCAATTAACAATGCAAATCACGGACTTTGGCCAACTGGTGGAGCCTGGCTGAGCCAGCATTTGTGGTGGCATTATCAATTTTC
This sequence comes from Draconibacterium sp., assembly GCA_035391305.1. Lineage (GTDB taxonomy): Bacteria > Bacteroidota > Bacteroidia > Bacteroidales > Prolixibacteraceae > Draconibacterium. The sequence continues at coordinate 4,558 of DAOPKR010000198.1, read as the reverse complement.
AGGTGATACCGAATATCTGAAAAATACGGCCTACCCTATTTTAAAAGAGGCTTCCCGATTCTTTTCTGAATATCTTGTTCCCGATCCAAAAAATCCGGAATGGCTTGTCAGCGGACCAAGCAACAGTCCCGAGCTGGGAGGTTTGGTTATGGCACCGGCAATGGACCATCAAATCATCCGCGAACTTTTTACCAATACAATAGATGCTGCCAAAGTTTTAAATGTTGACACTGATTTTGCAGAAATGTTAAAAGAAAAACGGGCGAAAATTGCGCCCAACTTAATTGGAAATTACGGTCAGTTGCAGGAGTGGCTCGAAGATAAGGACGATCCGAATGAACAGCACCGCCATGTTTCAAATTTATGGGGACTGCACCCGGGTAGCGAAATTCATCCGCTCACAACTCCGGAACTTGCTGAAGCCTGCAGAGTTACACTTGCACACCGCGGTGATGGCGGAACCGGTTGGTCGCGCGCCTGGAAAATCAACTTTTGGGCACGACTGCTTGATGGCGACCACTCATTTTTATTGCTAAAAAACCTGATGGTTCCTTCAATTTCGCTTGAAACCGACATGAGAGACAGAGGTGGTTTGTATATGAATTTATTTGATGCTCACCCGCCGTTTCAAATCGATGGAAATTTTGGGGCAACTTCAGGTATAACCGAAATGCTTTTGCAATCGCACGTTCGAGATGAAGACGGTAATTTTTACCAGGACATTTTGCCGGCACTTCCATCAACTCTTTCTACAGGAAAAATCTCAGGCATAAAAGGCCGTGGTGGTTTTGAGTTTTCAATTGCATGGGAAAATGGAAAACTGGTTTCGGTAGAGGTTAAATCGATTCTTGGCAACAAACTGAATTTGAGATATTCCGGGAAACTGATTTCAAAGGAAACTGCAAAAGGAGAAACTGTAAAATTTATGCCAACCGATTTTAATTAACCACTGTCCAACTGCTCCCCTGTTTTTAGGGGAGCTCCCGCCAAATGGCGGGTGAGGGGTAAATTGAATAAAAAAATGAACCGCGAAAGCCAAATAAAAAATTTAGACTATTTAAAAAACTACAGGCGGGGTTTGAGAAAAAGACTAACTCCCGCCGAAGCTTCTCTTTGGAGTCTTTTAAAAAACAGGCTGGCATTTGGTTTAAAATTCAGGAGACAAACAAGTATTGAAAATTATATTGTTGATTTCTACTGTCCCCAATATAAAATTGTTATTGAATTGGATGGAGAGCCTCATTTTACTCAGGAGCAGGCAGACAAGGATCAAAAACGTGATAAAAGATTAAAGGAATTAGGACATTTCGTTTTGAGATATGAAAACCAGGTTGTTTTCGATCATCCTGATTTTATTTTTGATGATATTAAACAAATAATGACCACCCCTTAATCCCCTCCTAAAAACAGGAGGGGAGTTGTCTGGTGGTTCTTAAACATCTGCGAATTATGAAAGCATTAGTGCTCGACGAATACAAACAACTCAATTACCGCGATTTTCCAAACCCGGAAATTGTATCAAATGAAGTATTAATCAAGGTAAAAGCCTGCGGAATTTGCGGCAGCGATGTTCACGGAATGGACGGTAGCACAGGCCGCCGGAAACCGCCAATTATAATGGGACACGAAGCTTCCGGAGTAATTGAAAAAGTGGGTACAGAAGTTGGCAACTGGCAAATTGGCGATCGTGTAACTTTTGATTCAACCATTTATCCGCTTGATGACTGGTACACCCGCTTAGGCCATTACAATTTAAGTGACAACAGAAAAGTACTCGGCGTTTCACCCGGCGAATATCGTAAACACGGCGCTTTTGCCGAGTTTGTTACTGTTCCGGCCCACATTCTTTATAAAATCCCCGACAACGTAACATTTGAACAGGCAGCGATGGTTGAACCGATTGGAGTAGCCGCACATGCAGTAAACATTTCCAAAATCCAACCCGGACAAAGTGCTGTGGTTGTTGGTGCCGGAATGGTTGGCATGTTTGTAATTAATATGCTGAAAATTGCCGGGGCAAACCCAATAATTGCCATCGATTTGGATGAAAAAAAGCTTGAACTGGCGAAAGAATTTGGCGCAACCGAAACATTAAAAAGTACTGATGAAAAACTTTCAGAAAAAATAAAAGAACTGACAAAAAACCGCGGCGCCGATTTTGGTTTCGAGGTGGTAGGAATTACCGAAACCGTAAATATTTGCATCAACAGTTTGCGAAAAGGGGGAACCGCAGTTTTGGTTGGCAACCTTAAACCTGAAGTCACAATTCCGCTTCAAAAAGTTGTTACTACAGAATTATCGCTTTTAGGAAGTTGTGCTATAAATGGTGAATATGAATTGGTACTCGATTTACTGGCATCCGGAAAAATCAATGTCGATAAAATGATATCTGCAGTTGCCCCGCTTTCGGAAGGTGCAAGTTGGTTTAACAGATTGTATAACAAGGAAGCCGGGTTGAATAAAGTAATTTTGGTTCCATAAAAAACAGAACCACAACAGGCACATAGAACACATTAGAAAAATTACTATTGTGACCTAATGTGCCTATGTGGTAGAAAATAAAAACAAAAGTGAAACATAAACCAAAAACTTCCGGCTCCCAACTTCGGACTTCAGACTTTCCGTACAATATCGCCGTCCTCGGTTGCGGGAAAGTTGCCCATCTTCACGCAAAAGCAATTCAGAATTTACCAAATGCAACACTGGCAGGTGTTTGGAGCCGTTCAATAAATACTGCAAAAAATTTTGCCGATCAATATAAAGTTCATTTTTATACAGAAATCGAAAAACTGGTAAAAGAGCAGGAAATTGATTTGGCAATTGTTTGTACTCCTCATCCATTTCATTTGGAACCTGTGTTGAAAGCTGCATCAGCAGGTGCAAATATCCTTGTTGAAAAACCACTTGCATCAACTTTGGAAGATTCTGATAAAATTATTGAAGCCTGCAAAAATGCCGGGGTAAAACTTGGCGTAATCAGTCAGCGGCGCTGGTATGAGCCAGCGAAACGGGTAAAAGCAGCAATTGATGCCGGTAAAATTGGCAAGCCGGTTTTTGGCACTATTAACATGCTCGGCTGGCGCGATAAAAATTACTACGATTCCGATGAATGGCGCGGCACCTGGAAAATGGAAGGTGGCGGAGTTTTGGTTAATCAGGCGCCTCATCAACTTGATCTTTTTCTCTGGTTTATGGGCGAAATCGATGAAGTTTTTGGTTTATGGAGAAACCTAAACCATCCTTATATTGAAGTTGAAGACACAGCAGTTGCCATCGTAAAATTCAAAAGTGGGGCAATCGGAAATATAATTGTCAGCAACTCGCAAAAGCCAGGGATTTACGGAAAGGTACATGTTCATGGCGAAAATGGCGCTTCGGTTGGAGTGCAAACCGATGGCGGAGCAATGTTTATTGCCGGAATGTCGGGAATCCTCGAACCCCCTGTCAACGATATCTGGTCGGTGCCGGGCGAAGAAAAAATGCTTGAAAAATGGAAAGCAGAAGATTCAGCACATTTCAACAATATCGATCCGATGGTATTTTATATGGAACGGCAGATTAAAGACTTTTTAAACGCTATTCAAAATAATACACAACCATTGGTAAGCGGCGAAGATGGCCGCAGAACAGTGGAACTGTTCACTGCAATTTACCGCTCAACCCGTGATAATAAACCTGTAAAATTTCCGCTCCATCCTGAAAATAAAAATGATATGGATGGACGGTTGAAGTAAAATTTCTTTTCACATGAGAACAACTCTTGTTTTTTTTGAACTCTTACTGCTTTTTACCCTTCAACTTAGCGCTCAATCCAGAATGAGTTCAGTTAAATCCCAAACGATTTCAGAAATCAAAAAAACTCCCGGGCTTGTTGCGTTGTGGGATTTTAAAGAAAAAGAAGGTCATAAAAGGAAAGCTGTTGGAATTGGCAAATTCCCGTTAAACGAAGAAAACGGAACACTTCCAAGAATCAATGAAGGCCCGTTATCAGGCTATTCAGTAAAATTTGGAAATAAAGCATATTTAAAACTTGAAAACGAAAAAACAGGCGCGTTGAATATCTTTGGGAAAAATCAGGGAGTTACTGTAATTGCATGGGTAAAATGGGAAGGAAATACCGGATTTGTTGGCGGAATGTGGAATGAATACCAGGATGGAGGAAAACGCCAGTACGGACTGTTTGTTTCATTGCCGCATTACAACGGCGCTGAAAAGGTTTGCGGGCATATTTCAAAAACGGGGAAACCAACTCCGCCATTTCCATATTCTATCGATTATTCTGCAAGTAAACAGGTCGTTTTAAAAAATGAATGGCAGTGCATTGCTTTTACGTATGATGGGAAATATATCAAATCCTTTTTAAATGGCGGGTTTCAGGAAAGTGAACCTGAATTGATAAATAATACAAAGGGATTTGAAGGTTATCCCGACGGATTGATACAATCAAAAAATCCATATTATTTTCCTGACGGAATGGGAAATAATGGTTCGGACTTTACAGTGGGTGCAGTTTTGCTTAAAAGCGGAATGGGTAATTTTTTTAACGGATTAATTGGCG
>DAOPKR010000197.1:0-4772 GCA_035391305.1 Draconibacterium sp. | reverse complement strand
ACCCTCGGCGTGACAGGCCGATATTCTAACCAAACTGAACTACCGCACCATTTTTGTCATGAAATAAAATAAAAAATGCGAAGTTAATGGGTGTTGAACCTGCCTCGCCTTGGGCGAGATGACAGGCCGATATTCCAACCAAACTGAACTACCGCAACATTTTTATCATTAATTCAAAGAATTTCCTTTCGGAAAAGTGATGCAAATATATACTTTCTTTTTTTTCCCGCAATACAAAAATAATTTTTTTTCAAATATTTCATATAGCTCTAATTAACAGCACGTTGCACTGCAATTTTATTTTTTTACATGAACTAAATTGTTGGCATCCAGCACCTTTTCACCGTTCCATTGGTAAGCAGTTAAAATTTTTGTGCCCGCAACACACGAATCAACACAACAAATATTGGGCTTAACAATATGAGGCCCGTTATGACGACAATAGTGCCCAAAAAATACAATTGGCGCATCCTCAGCGTATTGATCATTTTGTGACACAATTTGTTTTGGTATTTCATACTGTGGCAATACAAATTTGCTTTCAAATGAAATCTCCTCAAAAGTTTTACCTATTGTTTCTTCCCACCAGCGCATCCGAAACGACCGTGGTGAAACACCTTTATTATTGATAATTTTTAAATCACCCGGCATTTTGAAATCAATCCCTTTTGTTAAAATCGAAACACTTTTACTAATCGGCGATTTTGCCTTTTTATATGCTTTCCTGAAAATACTTTTACGGGAATGACCTTCAGCTTCTGCCATTTTTAAAACTTCAATTGCCGTTTCCGACCAGCAGGCATGCACAATCCTTATTTCATTTAAATCAAGAAAGAGCGGTAATTCCTGCATCCATTCACGGTGGTTTTTCCATTCTTCAGCATAAGCTGAAAACTGATTTATTGTTTTATACAGAGATAAAAAATTCTTACCGGGCGATTTTATTAAAGGCGAACCGTCTTTGTCCTTCAAATAATATATAATTGCATTAATCTCGTGATTTCCAAGAATTGCATAGGCATTTCCATTCTCAACCATTTTGCGGATAATGCGGATTGTTTTTCGGATTTCCGGACCTCGATTCACAAAATCACCTACAAATATTGCTTTTCGTGAATTATGCGAATAACCGTTTTCAGTTTTTTCATATCCCAGTTGGAGTAAAAGTTTCTTTAATAAGGAAGCATAACCATGAACATCGCCAATTATATCGTACATATTTAAATCATTGAAATCGTTTAGACCATTAAAAAAATGAAAATAATTGTTTTCCAATTAATCAAAAGTATAAAAAACAATAGAATGCCGGACGTCAGGATAAATAAGTTGTGAATTTCCAGAAAGGATAGAATTGGGTCAATTAAATTTTTCAGTAAAAAGATAAAGACGAGAATTCACAAAAGATAGCACGTGAATCCGATGATATCAGACCATGTATTGATTATCTAATACATGCTTTCAAAAATAAGATTTACAGAAACCTTATTTGTAAAAAAAAAATGCAACTTCGCCAAACCAAAAAAATTAAAAACATATAAAATGAAAAAACTAAATGCAGTGATACTCTTGTTAACCATTGTCTTTCAAATTCATGCACAAAATCAGGAAATGGACTCGTTTGTTGACAACCTCATGAAAAAAATGACTTTGGAAGAAAAAATCGGACAATTGAATCAATTGGCAATTCCAAATTCGTTTGTAACCGGGGCAACAGTGAGTACTGATATTGAAGCTAAGATTATTGCAGGAAATGTTGGTAGTATTCTAAATAGCCTGAATCCTGAGGTTACCCGAAAAGCACAGGAAATGGCGGTTACAAAAAGTCCGAACAAAATTCCTATTATTTTCGGGATGGACGTTATTCACGGATTCAAAACCATTTTCCCTATTCCGCTTGCTTTGTCGTGTACATGGGATGTAAGCCTGGTTGAAGAAAGCGCCCGGATTGCTGCTGCTGAAGCCAGTTCTGCGGGAATTGCCTGGACATTTTCTCCTATGGTTGATATTGCCCGTGATGCGCGCTGGGGACGAATTGCCGAAGGTGCGGGAGAAGATCCGTTTTTAGGTTCGCAAATTGCCAAAGCAATGATAAAAGGTTATCAGGGGGATAATCTTCAAAACGAAAATACAATTATGGCTTGTGTGAAACACTTTGCTTTATATGGAGCAGCCGAAGCCGGACGTGATTACAACACCGTGGATATGAGCCGGATTTCAATGTACCAGGATTTTTTTCCACCCTACAAAGCTGCGATTGAAGCCGGAGTTGGAAGCGCTATGACTTCATTTAACGTGGTTGATGGCATTCCTGCAACAGGAAACCACTGGTTGCTTACCGATTTGTTGCGCGACCAATGGAAATTCAATGGATTTGTAGTTACAGATTATACTGCAATAAATGAAATGACAGCACATGGAATGGGCGATTTACAAACAGTTTCGGCACTTGCACTTAAAGCCGGAGTTGATATGGATATGGTTGGCGAAGGATTTCTGAATACATTCAAAAAATCTCTTGCTGAAGGAAAAATTAGCAATGAAGAAATAAATCTGGCTTGCCGTCGTGTTTTGGAAGCAAAATATAAACTTGGGCTTTTTAACGATCCATACAAATATATCAACACTGCACGGATGGAAAAAGAAATCCTTTCAGAAGCCAACCAAGGTGCAGCCAGAAAAATAGCAGCAAATTCGGTTGTTTTACTTAAAAACGACAAACAAATACTTCCACTTAAAAAAACCGGGACAATAGCTCTTGTTGGACCTTTGGCAGACAGTAAAGCTGATATGCTGGGAACCTGGGCAATGGGTGGCGATGCAGAAAAAGTGATTAGCCTGTTGGATGGTTTGAAAAATGTGGGAGGCAATTCAGTTAAAATTCTTCAAGCAAAAGGTGCTGAATTTACCGATGATCCTTATCTTTTAAAAAATATGCAGTCGCCACTTTCTCCTTCCACAGGTAATAATGTGTCAACCGAAAAAAAATCAAATGATGAACTGATAAAGGAAGCAGTGAAATTAGCAAATCAGTCTGATGTGGTTGTTGCAGCAATTGGCGAACCCGCGGCCTGGTCGGGCGAAGCTTCAAGCCGGACTGATATCAGCATTCCTGAAACACAGAAAAACTTATTAAAAGCTTTAAAAGCAACAGGAAAACCAGTTGTGGTTGTTATTTTCAGCGGCCGGCCGCTTACTTTGGTTTGGGAAGATTCCAGTTTCGATGCAATTATTGAAGCCTGGCACGGTGGAACCCAGGCGGGAAATGCTGTTGCCGACATTCTTTTTGGAGATACAAATCCATCAGGAAAACTGACCGCGACTTTCCCCCGAAGCGTTGGACAAATACCAATTTACTACAACCACAAAAACACGGGCCGCCCGGCAAGTCCCGGTAATAAATTCTCATCAAAATACATCGATTCGCCAAATGAACCACTTTACCCCTTTGGTTACGGTTTGAGTTACACAACTTTTGAATACGGAAATATTTCGCTGAATAAATCAAGTTTGAAAGGTGATGAAACACTCACAGTAACAGTTTCGGTAAAGAATACAGGAAAATACAAAGGTGAGGAAGTGGTTCAAATGTATATTTCCGATCCCGTAGCTTCAGTTTCAAGGGCTGTAAAAGAGTTGAAAGGATTTCAGAAAGTGGAAATTGCACCGGGTGAAACAAAAGAAGTAAAATTCACAGTTTCTCCTGATTTGTTGAAGTTTTACAACAGCAAGCTTGAATATAACTGGGAACCGGGCGAATTTGAAGTTCAAGTTGGAGGAAATTCACGGGATGTAAAAAAAGCAAAATTTAATTGGGTCAAATAAAAAATATTGCCATGTTTAAAAAAATCCTGTTGAGAACTCAACAGGATTTTTTTATGGAAAATATGTTAAAATCCAAGACTCGAAAACAACAACAAATTTCTTTTTTAAATTCTATTGAGTTTAATTGATTATCATTTTTTTTAATATTTTTATTCTCAAACCGTATTATCAAAAATTCACACAACTATTAAAACAAAGACTATGAAAATCAACTACTTCCTAACTAATCTAATCATTGTTTTCTTATTCTCAAACATGCTAAATGCCCAAAATGTATTTGTTCCTGATGATAATTTTGAACAAGCATTAATTGATCTGGGGTTTGATTCGGGAGCACTGGACGATTCTGTTCAATTGTCAATGATTATGAATTTGACCTCATTGAATGTAAGCTATAAAGAAATTAAGGATTTAAGTGGCATTGAGTATTTTGAAAAACTAGCAACACTTTATTGCGACAACAACCTTTTAATAAATTTAGACCTAACACAGAATTTCAGTCTAAAAAATATTGTCTGTCACAATAACTTACTCACTGACATCAAATTAGGCTTAAAATTAGACTTAAATACATTGAGTTGTAATAACAATAAACTTGAACAGCTTGATGTATCGGGTGCATTAAACCTGCAAAGACTTGATTGCTTTGCCAATTCTCTAAGTGAACTCGACTTGTCACTTAACAAGAAATTGACTTATCTGGATGTTTCAAACAATCAATTAACCAGCCTGAATATTAAAAATGGAAACAACTCAATTCTGGGCAATTTAAATGTAATGTCAAATGAAAACCTCTATTGTGTTGAAGTGGATGATCCCGTTCTGGCATTCAGTAAATACAGTTGGTATAGAAGCGGGTTTACGTCATATTCGGATAACTGCAACACTTTTGCCGATAAAATGACCTATGTTCCGGATGATAACTTTGAGCAAGCTCTTATTTCCATGGG
>DAOPKR010000196.1:0-4778 GCA_035391305.1 Draconibacterium sp. | reverse complement strand
ATTCATTTTCAATCTGAACCATCAAAATTGGGCCTCCTTTCGTAACCTGCAAATCCTTTACCTGAAGAGCCAGCGATTTAATATAGCGTTCGGCAGCTGCGGTATAGCGCGGATCCATGCAACGTACTTTAATATCAGGAATTGCAAGCAAATACGATGGAAGACCACCAAAATCCCACTCTGCACAAACATACGGTCCGGGACGTAAAATCAGGAACATTCCCTCATCCTGAACCAATTTTATAAACTTAGCAATGTTGTGATTATCGGTTTGAAAATCGAAAACTCCGGGTTCAACTTCGTGGTAATTCCAAAAAATATAAGCTGCAATTGTATTGCATCCCATTGCTTTTGCCATTTGGATACGGTGTTTCCAATATTCAACCGGAACCCGCGCAGGATGAATTTCTCCGGAAATAATTTGAAATGGTAAGCCATCAAGCAAAAATTCGGTTTTTGAAAGTGTAAAAGAATGTTTTTCGTTTTGGCTGAATGAATTAACAGTCAATGTTAAAATGAAAAATAAGGAAATAAAAAGTTTCTTCATGGTTCCAGTTATTTGATTTGAATTTCAAAAATATCCAGTTATTTCCGGTTTCCGCATAATACTGGGAGTTTTATTTAGCTATTTATCTTTTACCAAATCTTCGCAACCTGAAATTGCAAACTTCCGGCATGTTTCCACAATTTGTTCCGTTTGCTTTTTGTTGAAATCTTTTGAATTTTCGATTATGAAAGGAAGAAAAACCTCTGTCACACTTTTTTCTGTAATTATCCGGTTCATGAAAATACTTTTGCTGTAATTATCAAGCATTGGGAAAAGTGCAATAAACTGCTGATTTTTTTCTTTGCTTTTAAAAGGTAACGGCGTTTTAGTTATAGCATTTGCCTTTACTAAAGGCACGCTTTGCCGGATTATCTGAAAAAGCAGGTCGGACTGAGTTTCATAATCAGTTTCAGACCATTTCCTTAATGCAAAAAGCTGGGTTTCATAATTATCGGATAATAACATTTGGCGGGAAATTGGTTCGGAATAAATATCCAAAGTGAAATTGACAAAATTGTTTTTAATAGCTCCATTGACAAAATGCCAGAGTGAATAGGATGAATAAACTGCACCTTCGACAACTGATTTTTTAACGGTTTGAGGGGTTGCGCCTGTAACAGCATCAACAGTTTCTGACTTAACTTTTACCGATTTATCTACCAAATCTTCCTTGTTTAAAATTCGTAACATGCTGTTTCTGTTTTTCAATATTTGGTCCAGTTTTTCGTAATCGGCAGTTGTGAATTTTTTATGATCAAATTTGGTCAGCGGAAAACCGGGAATTGTGTCGAACCCTGCGTAATTTCCTGCCAAATCCCAGTAAATCTGTAAAATCACATTCGCACAAAGTGTATCATCGCAAACCGGCATATTTATATCCGCTTCGTACCGAAATGGAATTTGCTCTGCGTTACTGCAAATTTTTATGGTGTTCTCAATGTTGTTTTCATCAAAAACATAATTGAAAGCAGTTTTGCAGGAATCAACCTGACTTTGGGAAAAACTCACAGTTGAAATCAAAACAGACAGGAACACTATTAAAATTCTCATAAAACAAAAATAATGAATAAGGTTAATAAGGTTGGATTTCTTTTATTAATCCGGCTACTAAGGTTTGGTTTTGAAATAAGGTTTTGAAAAATGACATTTACATTAAACCAATTGATTATTCAGTACTAAACCTCATTTTTCTTATAAAACCTTAGTAGCATTTTGAATAAGACAAAAATTTCAACCTTATTATTTCAAATATATTCTGAAATAAATTAACCGCTATTTTCCTTTTCTGAATCGAAATTATTTCTGATTTTCAATCAATTGAAGATACTCATCAAGATAAGTTGCGTACACATCCCGTGGATTGGCTTTGTGTTTTTTGCAAACCGAGGCAGCAATTCCAACAGCCGCGCCCATTTGTCCGGTTGTGCGCATCACCCGCGGACCGCCAAGACCAACATGCGAACAACTAAAATTACGCCCTGCCATAAACAGGTTACTTATATTTTTCGAATACAAACTCCGGTATGGAATATCGTATAAACCGGTTTTGTAAAACATAGCTTCCGAAATAAAGTTGGGATCATTCTGATCGAGCAGATTTATCTGGTAATGTACATCAACTTCGCGCTTCTCAAAAACCACGGCATCTTCAAAGGTTGCGGTGTCTTTTGCATCGTTAAAAGTAAAAACGTGATCGCCAACCAACCGTCTTGATTCGCGTTTCCCCAGTAAATATGAAACCCATTTCAATTGCAAACTGTCGGCTTTTTGTTGTTGTAATTTATTATCGATTTTGCCAAAATTTGCCTGGTCGGTATTCAGGTTTTGGGCAGTTTGGTTTTTGTAGTTGTAAAACGAACCATAAATAGCCCGGAACATGTGGTCGCGAATGGTTTCAGCATCTTCTATTTGGCTCATATCGTTACTCGAAAACTCCCATTGCCATTCTCCGTTTTTTTCGGCGTAAGTCCCTGCAACGTCCATCGCCCACGGAACCTCAGGAAAAGCAACAGGTTTTCCTGCATTTTCTGATCCCCACAAAACGGAAGAACCCATTACAAAATTATCGGGAGTTTCAGGGCTCCAAAGTAAACCATGTGCATCCCAGCTTTCATTGTATTTCGAAGACGCTTCACGGCCATAACTGTATTCGGCGCCTGCCCAGTAGCCAATCCAGCCATCCCCGGTACAATCAACAAACAACGGAGCTTCAAACCTGATTTGCCCGCCACTTGAAGTATTTCGTGCATCAACCGAGGTAATTTTATTGTTTTCAGCTTGTGCAGCATAAGCCCTGTAATTCAGAAACAGTTCGATATTTTTATATTTCTCAACATTTTCCATTCGCCTTTCATCTTCTTTTAATGCTTCTGCCGAGCCATTTGGATAATGATCAGTATCAATCATTTTCAGAATCCGTTCAAAATTCCCGTAAATTCCAAGGGTATGAACACGGATTTCGCCGCTGGCATTTCCACCCAGAACAGGCCGGTCGTGAATTAGCGCAACTTTCATTCCCTGCTCGGCGGCAGCAATGGAAGCAGCAGTTCCGGCAATTCCACCTCCAACAACTACCAAATCGTATTTCACAACTTTTTGAGGAATTTCAGAGCCATTGGATTGAGCCAAACGCCACCGTTTAAGGGCCTCCATTTCAACGGGTAGTTTCTCATTGTCAGTTGTTGTCAGATAAATGGCATCGCACCGGCCTTCAAAACCTGTTAAATCCTTTAATGTAAGTGTCGTTTTTCCTTTTGAAAGTTCCTCTTTTCCAGCATATTCCCAATTCCACTCTTTGTTCTTACCTAGTTCTTTTTCCAGATTTTTACCGCCAACTGAAACTAAAAATCTACCGGGAGCATCCCAGCTTCCGGGTGCCCAGTTTTTGGTTCGAACCCAAACATAATATAAACCGGAACTTTCAACTTCTATTTCGGTTTGGGCATTTTTTACCGGAATTCCCATTCCGTGCGCCAGCAAATATGGCGATCCCATTTGTTCAACAAACTGCGGATCGACTACCCAGCCGCCTTTATCGGTGAAACTTTCGGCTTCGATAAAAATGGAAGAGTTTTGCGAAAAAACCGTTGATGATAGTACAATTAAGATTGATAATAATATAATTCTGTTCATTTTCTATTTTAAATTTTGGTTGACCTCTTAAAAATTATTTTTCTTTTTTCCCGTAGAATTCAAATTTACTAAATTCCTATTTCGAATTATTCTGTTTATAATTTCAGTAAAACAAAATAGGAAGAATTGTAAAAAAGAAACGGTAATTTAGCATTTAATTTGAAAGTGAATATGATTCCAAAAATTGACAAACTAAAAAATACAACTTCGGGCAATTTCTTTTTAATGGCCGGCCCGTGCGCCATTGAAGGCGAAGAAATGGCTTTGCAAATTGCCGGGAAAATTGTTGTAATTACCGAACGATTAAAAATTCCATACATTTTCAAAGGTTCATACCGAAAAGCAAACCGCTCGCGAATTGATTCGTTTACAGGAATTGGCGACGAAAAAGCACTGAAAATTCTGAGAAAAGTTGGCGAAACTTTTAATATTCCCACGGTTACAGATATTCACACTGCTGATGAAGCTGCAATGGCTGCAGCATTTGTTGATGTTTTGCAGATTCCGGCTTTTTTGTGCCGCCAAACCGATATTTTGGTAGCAGCCGCCAAAACAGGTAAAGTTGTAAACATAAAAAAAGGCCAGTTTCTTTCGGCTGAAGCAATGAAATTTGCTGTTGACAAAGTACTTGAAAGCGGAAATCAAAACATTATTCTTACCGAAAGGGGAACAACTTTTGGGTACCAGGATTTAATTATCGATTACCGCGGAATTCCTGAAATGCAAAGATTCGATGTGCCGGTTGTTTTGGATATTACACATTCGCTGCAACAACCCAACCAGGCTAGCGGGGTAACCGGTGGCAAACCTGCCTTAATTGAAACCGTTGCCCGTGCAGGAATTGCAGTTGGTGTTGACGGTATTTTTATAGAAACTCATCCAAATCCGGCAATTGCAAAATCGGATGGGGCTAATATGTTGAAGCTTGATTTACTTGAAGAATTGCTCGAAAAGCTGGTGAGAATAAGAGAGGCGATAAATAAGTGAATGGGGGAATGGGAGATTGATAAAAAAGAAAAAATGACTGAGTTTGAAAAATTGGCTAAAGAAATTACCAGATTAATTTCAGAATGGGAAAACAAATTGATGTCACTTCCAG
>DAOPKR010000195.1:0-4927 GCA_035391305.1 Draconibacterium sp. | reverse complement strand
ATCAAGTATCAAGTATCAAGTATCAAGTATCAAGTATCAAGTATCAAGTATCAAGAAACAAGTATCAAGTATCAAGAAACAAGTATCAAGTATCAAGTATCAAGAAACAAGTATCAAGTATCAAGAATCAAGAATCAAGAAACCAGAAACTATTATCAAATATTACTCTTCAACCCGCATCTTAAATCCCCAGGTATTTTGCCATGTATTCAGCGGTTGCGAGTACTTTGTCGCTCTGATCGTCGAGTCCGGTTTTATCGAGTTTGAATAAATCGCCGCAACCTGCCTCGTAAAAAAGAGCTTTTAGTTTTTCGTCGTTTTTAATGTCGGATTGTATAAAGGTGCTGAGCTTATCGATTCCGAGATATTTTTTATCGGCTTTCTGCAAGCCAACCAGTTGGTTTAGTTTTTTCCCCTCGGGTGTGCCGTTGTTGGTGAGAAACAAAAAGGTACGTATTACAAGTTTATCGTCAATAACATCGGCTTTCAGGTATCCCAGCCTTGAGATGCCGTTTTCTACAGGTAATAAAAAACAGTTTTTTTTATCAGTGGGTATGAAGTCTGCCCTTTGTAGTGCAACAGTGATATATGGATAACAATATTCTCTGAATAGTTTTCCCAACCGGGTTTCGATGCGTTCAAGAGCGTGCATCTGGATAAAAACCTTTAGCGGAATTTTTTGTATTAATCCATCAATTCCAAGTTTTTCGGGCAAAATAGTAAGCGGAATAAATTCACTGTATGTAATGATAATAACCCGGTAAATTGTACGGCGGTGGCCGTCGATTTCAAGTGTTTCAGTTTCGGGTTTGTGTTCTATAAGGATAAAATTGTCGTGACACAATGAATTACTTCCTGTTAAAGATTTGATTTTCGGTTCGGGAATAAAGCGAATTATTCTATTTGCTATGTCAGAATTTGTCCGGGCAATGTTGTACATGAGTTTTTGTACATCTGTCATTACATGAGCTCTTGTTTCAAGGAAATTATCTTTAAATAATGGGAAACAAGCCTTGAACCGGGCTTCAGATTCGGAACGGTTTTCTTTTGTTATATGCCAGAAAATACTTAACGATTCAACATAAATCCTGAAATCGTATAAATTAAACCTTATTTTATTTTCGCCAATTTCGATAAACGATCTGTGCAAATGCTCGGATAACACAATATTCATAAATTCGAGATGTTTTGCCAGGTTTTTTTGTTTGCTTTTGTTTTGGGTAATAATTTTATAAGGTCGAAGTCGAAAGTAAAACATTTTTTCGAGTTGTTGTTTATCAAGTAAGCCAAATGCTGAAGCATCGCCTAACAATGCCATTGTTTGCTGCATTTTTTTATAAAACAGATTGCGCTGGTGGAGTTGCTCCTGTTTAATTTGAATGGAGTTTTGCTTTTTTTTGTGTTTCATGTGAGAGATGAAGGTTTTTATTTTAATGTGTTTATTGATTTGAAGTTAGGGTTTTACTCTTATTTACTGTTGATTGTTTTTTGGTGCAAGCTATTTAGTTTTGGTTTTTGACTTTTGTGCTTTAAAAATAAAAATAAAATTGAAATGTGCAGTATAAGAAGCAATATTTGATTTTACCATTTACTATTTATCATTTTATCAATTTAGCCTTTTACCAATCAAAGTGCAAAAAAGCGGCTTTTGAATTTTATATAAATATGATTTCTTCGTGACCTTGTCGTGATATACTTTCCGGTACTTGGATGCAGCTAAATATAAAATAAAAACACATGAAAATTTTAAGGTATTTATTGAGTCTGACACTTGTAGCAATGCTGTTTACCCAGTGTCAGAAAAACGATGTTCTTGATCCGCTTTCGGATGACCTGATGCTGAAACATGGTTCGAAAAATGATGGACCGCCCAAAGGTACTTTTACTGTTACAATCAAAAATGTATCGAAACCTTATGACTATTTCGCTGCGGGAGGAAAGTTTATTCCCGATGGCGCTACTGCTGCCGGGCCTGCATTTCCGGGCCAGTCGTTTACCATTTCGTTTCATGCGGGCAAAGGGCATAAATTATCTTTTGCTACCATGTACGGCGCTTCAAACGACCTTTTTTACGGTCCGGGCGATGAAGGTATCCAGCTTTTTAACGGCGATATGCCATTAACAGGCGATATCACTTCAATGATTTCGCTTTGGGACGCAGGCACCGAAGTTAACCATGCACCTGCATCGGGCGAGCAGGGCGATAACGAACATGTTCCTGTAAAGAGTGTCAGAAATACTGACAATGTGATGGATGGTTTTATGTACAACACGGTTGAAGAAAATATACAGGTTTTACTGGCGTATGATGGTACAAGCAAATTTACGCTAACAATAAAAAACCTTCCATCGTCAAGTACTCCTCTTTCTCCGGTTGCCTGGGTTGTGCATAATGATATGCAAAAACCCATATTTGAGGAAGGTTCGCCTGATTACGGAAAGGGACTTGAAATGCTTGCTGAAACAGGTAATGCCGAACCGTTGCGTGATTATCTGGCGAGGCGCAGCGGTTATGTTTCGCCCATTGCACCCGGAGTTTGGGTAGTTCATAAAAAAGGTTTCAAACCTATTTTTAAGAATGGTAAGGCAGATTACGGAAAAGGACTTGAAATGCTTGCAGAAATGGGAGACCCTTCAACTTTGGCGGCTTCGCTAATGGCCGAAGGTTATACGAGCGGTGTTTACAATACTCCCGATGGCGCAACAAGTCCGGCACCTATCTTTCCCGGCGAATCGTATTCTTTTACCGTTGACGCCAAAGCGGGAGAATACCTGAGTTTTGCTTCGATGCTGGGTAAATCAAACGATTTGTTTTTTGCCCCTGATGACATGGGAATCAGGCTTTATAACGGCAGGGAATCAAAACGCGGAAATGTTACATGGGAAGTAAAATTGTGGGATGCCGGAACCGAACCCAATGAATATCCGGGTGCAGGAATTCACCAGGGACCGGGTGGAACCGACGAAAACGGAAAAGTTATGATCGTTCATGACAGGTTCAGATACCCCGATGTTTACAGGATGATTAGGGTTTCTATTACAAGAAACTAAGTTTGGTTATGTTGAATTATGATTTCCACCGGCAGTTTGTCCGGTGGAAATTTTTTTTTTCACTTGATCTTAAAAATGTCTGACTATTTGCTCTTTTCGCATTCAAAGGGGAGGAGAGTGGCGGCATATGTTTCTTTGGTAACCTGTTATTCAATAATCTTTAGATCTCTGAATATTTTCCTTGTAATTTCTTTCCGGCAGTTTCCAAAGTTGGCGCTTTTAAATTTTCTGTCCTGTAAAAGGCGTGTTGCAAAAAAGTAAGTTCCGTTTTTATTTTCAATGTATCCAACCCACCAGCCAGTATTAATTCCGCCCTCTCTTGTCCAGCCTGTTTTTGCGTAAATTGTATAGTTAGCTTCCTGTTCGGTTTGCATTACATTTTTTACTATTTCAATATTTCTTTTTGAGAAAGGAAGTTTGCCTTCGTACATTTTTTTTAGAAATTCAACCTGGTTAAGCGGTGAAACGGCAAAGGCGCCAAAGTTCCAGAAATCATCGTCAGTTTGAGATAAATCAAGGTTTCCGTAGCTGCATAAAGTGAGGTACTTTTTATAGTTCTCTTTGCCAATTTTTCGTGCCAGATCAATAAAAGCCCAAACTGCCGAAACTTTAAAAGCTTCCTTAACTGTCATGTCGTGATTAATTTCAGGACGGTAACCATACTTCACCGTGTCGGTGTTGCCATTCCATTTCATTACTTCATTTTCGTCCGTAATTGTGTTTGTTTCCAAGGCAATCAGCAGGTTAATAATTTTGAATGTTGATGCGGGTAAGGTTTCCTTAAAAATACCAACTGTGTCAGACAAAATCCATTCGTGCTTGCTGTTGTCATAAATGGCAATTGAACCTTCAGTGTTACATTCGTCGAAGTATTTTTTGAATTCCTGGTGCAGCGTAATCCTGTCGCTGCCTGCAAAAGAATTGTTCTCCGGTTTTTTGTTTGAAGAACACGAGAAAATAAATGCTGTTAAAATAACTACTGTAATGAACTGATTCAATTTCATTTTATAATGCTGCTTGTTATTGTTGATACTGATGGTTTGTGAAAGTTACGACGCGGATTTTGGGGAGCCTGCCCATTAATTGGCGGACAGAACTGCGAAAGGGGAATCCGCGACCGGACTGCGCCGTGCAATATATGCCGTGTTGTGCTTAGTGTTTTATTTTTCAATTACTATTAATCTATAGTTGGTTTCTGATTTGTGTCCGCTTTCTTTGTCTTCGTAAATATATTTAAATTTCTTGTCAGCCAGTTGATTACATTTATTTTCAAAGTCAATGGCTTGTTTTAATATTTTAACTTTGTTTCCTGTGTCTTGAATGCAAACAACCAACAAACTTCCCGTTTTAATTTTAGAGACAATTTTCTCAACCAGTCTGATTTCCTTTTGTTTGTCTTTTTTAGCAAAATGAAAAATACTGTCGAGCAGTATGATATTATATTCATCAAAGTTTTCAAACGAATATATGTCCCCAACATGTCCAACCAGATTTAAGTTCTCCGCAACAGAAATTTTATTCATTTGGTCAATACCGACTTTTGAGTTGTCGATTCCTGCCACCGAATAACCGAGTTTTGCAATAGCAATTGCATCCCGCCCTTGTCCGCAGCCTAAGTCAAGAACTTTTCCTTTTTTAGGATAGCCGGCTAAAAACCCGATTAATTCAGGATATGGTTCACCGAACAAGTTTTCAGTCTGATAATATTTATCGTATGTTACCTCCATTTCTTTTTTTCAACATTGAATACAACGGTTTGGGTATTGCCGAAGGCGGGGAATTTTAGCCCTAAAGTTCAATCGAAGAACGAATGTTGAACCTTGCACAAATATCCAATCGAAGCCGTTCAGCCCCGCTTTTGGCAATACCTTGTTAG
>DAOPKR010000194.1:0-5090 GCA_035391305.1 Draconibacterium sp. | reverse complement strand
GCGATGAGGGATTCGAACCCCCGACCCTCTGGGTGTAAACCAGATGCTCTGAACCGACTGAGCTAATCGCCCGAAAAATATATTGTTGTTTCTGAACGTGCCTCCTTTCCGGAAAAGCGTTGCAAATATAGAACCTATTTTCAGTTCTGCAAAAGAAATTAAAAAAATTAGCTATAAAATTTCTGCAACAACAAAAGTACTCCCTCCAACAAAGATTAAATCGTTTTTGTCCGCGTTCAGTTTAGCTGTGTTAAAAGCTTCAATAGCTGATGGATAGCTTGCTCCGGTCAATCCAAACTGAGCAGCTTTTTGTGCCAGTTCTTTTTCATTCAATGCCCGCGGAATATTGGCTTTTGTAAAATAATACACTGCATCTTTGGGTAAAAGTTGCAGAATTGCATCCTGATTTTTGTCGGCAACTACTCCAAAAACAAAGTGCAGCGTTTTATGTGCCGTATTTTTTATCTGGTTAACTACCATTTTAATACCGTCTTGGTTGTGACCTGTATCGCAAATAATTAAAGGATTATTGCCAATAATTTGCCAGCGTCCCATTAATCCGGTAAGTTTTGCTGCGTTACTTAACCCCTCATAAATATTTTGATTAGTTATTTTCCAGCCTTTTTCATTTAAAATATCCAGTGTTTTTAATACTGCCGACACATTTTTTAACTGGTAAATTCCCAACAAATCCAGGCTGATTTCAGGAAAAACGGGTTTATTATTTTTTTCGATATTTAGTATTTGCTTTCCATCCAATCCAATCATCGAGTAATCCGCAACATAATCCTGATCTGCGAAAAAAAGTTTTGAATGCTTTGTTTTGGCAGCGTCTTTAAAAACCTGTTCAGTTTCTTTTTGTGTTGTTCCAATTACTGTGGGAATATTCATTTTTATGATACCTGCTTTTTCAGCAGCAATTTTTTCAAGTGTTTCTCCCAGTAAATTTGTGTGGTCTAACCCGATATTTGTAATTACACTAACTTCAGGTGTAATAATATTTGTTGAATCCAATCTTCCTCCCAAACCAACTTCGATAATAGCGATATCAACTTCTTTTTTTGCAAAAAAATCAAAGGCCATTGTTGCTGTCAATTCAAAAAAAGAGGGTTCCAATTCCCATAAATTATTTTTAACCGGGTAATCTTCAACCCATTGAATAACCTCATCTTCCGAAATCATTTCGCCATTAATTTTTATTCTTTCCCTGAAATCTTTTAAATGCGGAGAAGTGTACAAACCCGTTTTGTAGCCTGCCGACTGTAAAACCGCAGCAAGCATGTGCGAAACTGAACCCTTGCCATTTGTGCCTGCAATGTGTACAGTTTTATATCTCCGGTGAGGGTGCCCAAATATTTTGTCAAGTTTTAAAGTATTGTCCAGATTGTTTCTGTACGCAGCTTGTCCAATCCTGTGAAACATGGGTAATTTGTCAAATAGATATGCTAAAGTCTCGGCGTAATTCACTGTTAAAAATATTTATCAACTGAAACACGTTAATTAATTTATGGTTTTACGTTGCGTCTGTTTCATCAATTTCGATACATTTAAAAACTCAAAAATTTGTGAAAATGCTAAGCAAAACAACCAAAAGTAAAATTTTCATTCTCGACACAAATGTAATTTTACACGACCACACTTGTATCTATCAGTTTGAAGAAAATGACATTATCCTGCCAATTACCGTCCTCGAAGAGTTGGACAAATTTAAACGCGGTAATGATTTGATAAATTTTCAGGCACGTGAATTTACGCGCTTGCTGGATGAAATAGTTGGTGATGAGTTGTTTAATGGTGGAAAACCTCTTGGTAAAGGATTGGGTAAATTACGTATCGAAACTGGAAAACCATTCTCCGAATCATTAAAAACTTCATTCAGGGAAGATATTCCGGATCATCGCATTCTCTCTATTGCTGAGTACATTTCGCAGGCTTATCCTAAACGAAAAACTGTTCTGGTCAGCAAGGATATAAATTTACGGATGAAGGCCAAATCGCTTGGTATTCAGGCTGAGGATTACAAAACCGACCAGGTTACCGATCAAAACGTATTGGATAAAACTGTTACGACATTCGAAAATTTTAATGATACATTAATAGAAACTTTGTACAGCCAGGGATCAATTTCGGCTGATGAAGTAAAACCCAATTTTTCACCTGAAGCTAACGAATGTTTTATTTTTAAAGGCAATGCCTCGAGTGCGTTGTCGCGGTTTGATGCAAAATCGAAACGGATTTACCGGATTGAAAAGAAACCTGCTTACGGTATTAAACCTCGTAATGCAGAACAGACTTTTAGTTTGGATATACTGATGGATCCGGAAATTAAGCTTGTTGCGTTAACAGGAAAAGCCGGAACCGGAAAAACACTGCTGGCACTTGCTGCTGCAATTGAGCAAAACAGAATGTATGAGCAGATTTTGCTGGCGCGCCCGATTGTTGCTTTGAGTAACCGCGATATCGGATATTTGCCTGGCGATGCTTCCGAAAAAATAAGCCCTTACATGCAGCCTCTTTTTGATAACCTTTCGGTAATTAAACACTCATTCAATCCGCGGAGTAATGAATATCAGCTGATTGAGGATATGCAAAAGGAAGAAAAACTTGTAATTACACCGCTCGCATTTATTCGTGGACGAAGTTTATCAAATGCATTTTTTATAATTGATGAGGCGCAGAACCTTACTCCGCATGAAATAAAAACAATTATTACCCGTGCAGGCGAAGGAACAAAAATGGTTTTTACCGGCGATTTGCAGCAGATTGATTCTCCATATCTCGATATGAAATCAAACGGATTGGCATTTATGACCGACCGAATGCGAAACCAGGATTTATTTGCTCATATCAACCTTGTAAAAGGCGAACGAAGCTATCTGGCAGAACTGGCCAGTAACCTGCTCTAGTTTCAAGCAGAATTATAAAATCCTAAATTACGGATTTGAGTATTGATAAAAAGTAGTTAAAGAACTGTAAACAGTGAAATTTAAACAGCTTTTGCACTTAAGGCTTTAAACTCTGAACACTAAACTCTGAACTTTCCACAGCTTTTTTCTAACTTTGCACCCTGTTTAGAATTATTCAAAATAGTGCAGATGGATTATCAAGGGAAGAAAGCCGCATTTTACACTTTGGGCTGCAAACTCAATTTTTCGGAAACTTCAACAATTGCAGGTTCTTTTAAAGAAGTTGGTTTTGAAAGGGTTGAGTTTGAAGAAAAAGCTGACGTTTATGTAATTAACACCTGCTCGGTAACAAATCAGGGAGACAAAGCAAGCCGTAATATAATCAGACAAGCTACTCGTAAAAATCCCGATGCGATGGTTATTGTAGTGGGTTGCTATTCTCAGTTAAAACCTGATGAAGTTGGTCATATTGAAGGGGTTGACCTGGTTTTGGGGACACAGGAAAAATTCACCATTCCGGCATTTTTAGGTAACCTTGAAAAAAGAGCGACAACCGAAATAAAAACAACCCGGTTGGCTGACATAAAAAGCTACCACAAAGCATTTTCGTGGGGCGACCGAACCCGGAGTTTTCTGAAAATCCAGGATGGTTGCGATTATTACTGTTCGTTTTGCACTATTCCGTTTGCACGCGGGAAAAGCAGGAACGATAATATTCAAAATACTGCAGCAGAAGCAAAAAAGGCTGTTGATAAAGGTTTTAAAGAAGTAATTTTAACCGGCGTAAATATTGGAGATTTTGGGAAATCAACCGGCGAAAACTTTCTCGATTTATTAAAAGCGCTTGAAAATGTGGAAGGTTTAAAACGACTTCGTTTGGGATCAATAGAACCCAATTTGTTGAAAGACGAAATTATTGAACTTGTTGCCGGCTCAGAAGTAATAATGCCTCATTTTCATATTCCGTTACAGGCTGGTTCCGATGAAATTTTGTCGTTGATGAAACGTAAATATTCAACCGATTTATTCGCAAAACGGGTAACCCGGATTCGTGAAATTGTACCGCATGCTTTTATTGGTGTTGATGTAATTGCCGGTACAAATGGCGAAACCGAAGAACTTTTTCAGGAATCTTATGATTTTATAAACGGTTTGGAAATATCTCAGCTTCATGCGTTTACTTATTCTGAGCGAAGTGGGACCCAGGCATTGAAAATTCCCTGGAAAGTGGAAATCGAAGACAGAAAACGACGCACTCAAATGTATATTAATCTTTCGGAGAAGAAACTAAGGGCATTTTATGAAAAGCATCTCGGGACTCAGCAAAATGTGCTTTTTGAATCGAATAATAATTCAGAAAATATGTCAGGTTTTACTTCAAATTACATAAAAGTTGAAACAACTTATAATGACGAATTGGTTAACGAGTTGAGGGAAGTTAAACTAAAATCAATTCTTCCAAATGGCCATGTTTCTGTTACTTTTGCATAGTAAACTTTTTTGTTCCACCTAAAATCTCATTAAAATGGATTACAAAAACCTATGTTTTCAGGTGCAGGAAATTGCCCGCGAAACAGGAAGTTTTATTCGTGAAGAAGGGGTTAAAATTACCACCGCTGATATCGAATTTAAAGGAATTACAAGCCTTGTAACCTATGTTGATAAAACTGCTGAAGCACGGATTGTTGCTGCTGTTAAAAAGTTGATTCCTGATGCGGGTTTTGTTGCTGAAGAAGGAACTGCCGGATCAAATAACGAAAAATTTACATGGATTATCGATCCTTTGGATGGAACAACAAATTTTATACATGGAATTGCACCGCATTCAGTAAGTATTGCACTTAAGGAAGACGACAAAATTGTTTTAGGTGTAGTTTACGAAGTTAAATCAGATGAAATGTTTTATGCATGGAAAGACAGCCCGGCATATTTAAACGGTAAGGAAATTAAAGTTTCAGTCAATTCAAAAGAAGAACACGCGTTAATTGCCACCGGATTTCCTTATTACGATTTCGACCGTGTAGAAGATTATATTGCCGCAATGAGACATTTGATGAAAAACACACGCGGATTGCGCCGTTTGGGCTCAGCGGCGGTGGATTTGGCGTATGTTGCGGCCGGCCGTTTCGATGCATTTTATGAACATGCGTTACATGCCTGGGATGTAGCTGCCGGGGTTTTTAT
>DAOPKR010000193.1:3245-5220 GCA_035391305.1 Draconibacterium sp. | reverse complement strand
GTTACCGGACCAAAAACAAAATCGAGATAATCGAACTGGTGCGAAGCCAGATCATAAAAATGTCCTGCGCCGCTTTTTTCAGGAAATACATGCCAGCTCATCTGTTCGGGCGTTTTACCCCGTTCGCCGGCAGCTTTATACAATTTTATATTAACCATCAGCGGTTTGCCAATTGTACCATTCCAAACCAATTCCTTTACTTTCAGAAATGCAGGTAGCGTACGACGGTAATAAGCAACCCAGACAGGCATTCCTGTTTCTTTGGAAACTTCCAGCATCTCCTGACATTCCGAAAAACTTCGGGCCATAGGTTTTTCAACATAAACCGGTTTTCCGGCGCGCATTACGTCGATAGCATATTTTGCATGAGAATCGGGTGGGGTAGCCACATAAACAGCATCCACTTCCGGGTCGTTTATCAGTTCCGATGCATCAGAATACCATTTCCGAACGTTATGTCTTTTTGCAAAACCGGCTGCTTTTTCTGCGTTGCGCCGCATAACGGCAACCAATTCAGAATGCTCATTTTTATAAAAGGCCGGACCGCTTTTTACCTCGGTAACGTTTCCAACCCCAATTATTCCCCAACGGATGGTATCTAATATTTTAGTACTCAATTTGTAATTATTCAATAATTAATATTTGTCATCGGTCATTTGTCATCGGTCATTTGTCATCGGTCATTTGTCATCGGTCATTTAGAACATCTATTTTGACTGACAATGACCAGTGACTAATGACCAGTATCCTAATACTCAAACCTATCCTTAAAAGCCCATAAACCCAGTGCAGGATTTGAAATGTAGAAAATTTCTTCCCCATCAGGCATCGTGTTGAATCCTTCCTTTAATTTTTCTGGATTGTATTTTGCAGTTACTTTATCGTAGTCGGCCCAGATAAATCCCACGCTTTCAATTTCCTGTTGAGTGAGGTTCTTTTCTCCTTTTCCCGGACAATATGTAATACTGAACCGCCCCTCGGAAGAGCCGTGAATTAAATGTGCAGCAGCACCCAGGTTGTTTCTCAGATCTTCGTTTTCCTCAACAAGTTTTAACGTGTGCGGTGTTCCGAAATAGCCGTATTTTCTGATGAGTTTGTCAATTTGTTTGTCTTCGCCAAATTCGATGAGTGCAGGTGCAAGTACGATTAATTCCCCGTCATCGGCAAGCGCCATGCGGGTGCGGTACACACTTTTATTACCCAGCCAGGTACTTTTAAACTCAGAAGGATCGAGCCAAACAACAACTTTCTTTAATGGTTTTTCCACCATCTCGAAATTCACAAGTAACGAAAGTTTCGCGGCTTTGTCGAACACGCTGAAATCGTCGCCGATAAACAGACCGTAGGTTTGCAGTTTTCCCTGTTTATTCAATCCAACAACGGTTTGCACATAAACTATAGGAAGGTGGTTCGAAAAATTTTCGGATGCATAATTAAATATTTTGCGAACAGGTGTGTCAGCGCGCCCCATCATTTTTTCCATTCCGTAGGCTGCGCCAATAAAGTGACTTTTATTAATCCCTTCGGCGCCACCGGTTCCCACAAAAATGTTTTTATTGTAATTGGCCATTCCCACCACTTCGTGAGGCACTACCTGACCGATAGAAAGTATCAGGTCGAAGCCGCCTTCAACAAGTAGTTTATTAACCTGCGCGGGCCACGAATAACCGACGGCACCTTCTGAAACTTCATTTACAAAGTCAGCGGGCACTGTTCCCAATGTTATAACGTCGTTCCGCCAGTCATGATCGCGAAACAAATTGCGGGGAGTTTTGCCAAACATGTGGTGAATCTGGCTGTCTGTCATTGGTGTGTGAGTACCCAAAGCGGGTAAAATATCAGTAAGTTTTTCACCAAAATATTCCCATGTCATTTCAGTCAATTCACCTGAGCGGCTTGGTAAACGCGTGTAATCCGGCGGTATTGCAAGCACTTTTTGCTTTGAACCCAACTTTTCAAAAGCTTCAAACAACCC
>DAOPKR010000193.1:0-3145 GCA_035391305.1 Draconibacterium sp. | reverse complement strand
GGTTGGCCGTAATCGGTCAGGAAAGTTGTTGCCAAAGCGCCGGTAGCCCAGCCAAACTGCGGCCATTTTTCGGGCGCCCAGCCTTTCAGAATTCCGTATAACATTCCGCCCACATATCCGTCACCGCCGCCAATTCTGTCGAGAACATGGATCTGACGCGGTTCAACCACGTGCCAGTTGTTACCTTCGAGCATAATTGCACCCCATAAATGTTCGTTTACACTTATAACTTCGCGCAGTGTAGTTGCAAAAACTGATGCATTTGGAAATGTTTCTTTAACTCGGTTTATCAATCCTTTGAATCCATCAATTTTACCATGCAAACCTTCGCCGCCGGCCGGTGGGCCTTCAATTCCAAAACAAAGTTGAAAATCTTCTTCATTTCCGATCAGAATATCGCTAACAGAAGCTATTTCATTAAAATTGGCGTGCAATTCTTTTTCGCGTCCTTTCCAGAAAGAAGCGCGGTAATTGAGATCGAAGGAAATTTTAGTGCCGTGTTTTTTTGCAGCTCTTGCAATTTCGAGGCAAAACTGGCTGGTTTCGGGAGAAAGCGCAGCAATCAATCCTGAAAGATGAACGATTTGAACGCCTTCGGTTCCAAATATCCTTTCCAGATCGAAGTCTTTTACATTGAGTGTGCGGCCAACTTCACCGGCACGATCGTTATGTACGCGGGGCCCGCGTGATCCGTATCCACTGTCGGCAATATTAAACTGGTGGCGGAAACCCCACGGATCGCCTTGTTCAACTTCAGGCCCTTCAAAGTCCATATTCCTGCTTTTCAGGTTGCTTTTTATGAACTGGGCAATCGGACTTCCCTTTACAAAAGTGGTTAGAACTTTTACCGGTAAGCCCAGATACGAAGCAACACTTGCAACGTTGGTTTCGGCGCTGGTGGCATACATTGTATATGTGTCGCTGCTGTGTACAGGCTGGCCATTTACGGGGGTAATTCTAACACCCATACTTGTTGGGACAAGCAAGGCATATTTACAGTTTTCTTTTAATTTCATGTTGTGTAGTTATTTTATTAAGTATATATAGGATTGTTGCGTGTTACAGGTTTCATGTTGCAGGTTAAAAAACCTTTAACCTGAACCCTGAAACTTCTAAACCCCGCCAAATGCGCTGTATCCGCCATCAATCGGAATAATTATCCCGGTAACAAAACTTGATACGTCGGAAAGTAAAAAGAGTGTTGCACCCTGCAAATCATCGGGATCACCAAATTTTCCCATTGGCGTGTTGTTCACAATTTTTTGTCCGCGCGGCGAGTAGTTTCCGGTTTTTTCATCGGTTACCAAAAAACGGTTTTGGTTTGTGATAAAAAAGCCGGGAGCAATTGCGTTTACCCTGATGCCAATTTTTGCAAAATGCACCGCCATCCATTGTGTTAAATTGTTTATTGAAGCTTTTGCAGCAGAATAAGCCGGTATTTTTGTCAGCGGTTTATATGAATTCATTGAAGAAATATTCAATACATTACCTTTCCGGTTTTTCAACATATCTTTTGTAAAAACCATTGTTGGCAGCAGTGTTCCCTTAAAGTTGAGTGCAAAAACCTTGTCGAATCCTTCCATTTCGAGGCCGTAAAAAGTATCCTCAAGTTTGTCGATATTTTCTTCCGTCATTTCCTCAACTTTTGTTGTAGCCTGCGGACTGTTTCCTCCTGCACCGTTTATCAGCACATCAATGTCGCCAAGTTTTTCATTGATTTCGAGCTTTGCTTTTTCAAGTGATGCTTTGTCTAAAACATTGGCTTCAATACCTATAACTGTTGCATTGTATTCGGCAGCAATTTCGGCTGCAACTGAATCGGCAACTTGTTTATTGATATCGGCAATGGCAATTTTCATGTCAACAGAAGCAAGCGCTTTTACAATTGCACTGCCCAGTACACCGGCTCCACCGGTGATTACACATACTTTTCCTTTTAGGTCGTCAAATGAAATTGGTTTCATCTCATTAAAATTTATTTGTTTACTAATTGTATTCGATGCAACTCCCCGAAAATCTGATGCGTTTTTGTACAACATTTTCGCAAGGTCGTTTCATAACTGTTTATTTAAATTCCTTGTAATAATCTATGTTTTCTTTTGTAATAATATCTATTGAAGTATAACTCTGATCTGAAATTTGCTTTTTCTCAACAACATGCCTGAAAAGTTTATTAATGGCTTTATAACCTTGTTCTTCCGGGCGTTGACAAATTAGAAAATGAACAATGTCTTTATTTAAGTATTCAATATTCCATTTTACCAAATCGTGGCCAATCAGTTTTATTTCTTTCAAATTGTATTTTTCAATGAGCCTTCCGGCAAAAAATACCCTTGAATTGGTAACAAAAATGCCTTTTATGTTATTTGTTTCAATAATATTTTTCACAGTTTGCATCCACTCATCATCGTCAGTGTTTGAAATTTCGGTAGTAAAAAGCTGATGCCGGTCAATATTATTTTTTTTATACCAGTCGTAAAAACCTTTTTCGCGTTCAACCAAATGGTTTTGATTGTCCATTTCTTTTGCAAAATGAATAATAAGAATATTTCCTTCAGGAAGAATCATATCGAGTAATTTTCCTGAAACAAGACCGCTTTGATAAGAGTCCTGCCCAATGTAACTGATTTGGCCTGCATTTTTAATTTCTGAATCAATAAAAACAAATGGTATGTTTTGTTTTTTTAACTGTTCAATAAATGCAAGTGATTCTTTTTTAAAGAAGGGTGCAAACAAAACGCCGTCAGGATTTAATTCGATAATTTTTTCAGCTTGTTTTACAAATTCAGTTCTGTCGGTTTGGCTAAATGTAAAAGGTTCAATATGAATGGCGAATTGCTGAAGTTCATTAATTCTTTTCTGAATGCCGACAAATGGTTTATTCCAGTAGCCTTCTTTTGACGGAGGTTGCGGAAGGAGGGTTGCAAATACAGGCGACTTTTTCGAAGCAAGGTTGCTTGCAAATATGTTGGGTTTGTAATCAAGTTCTTCAATGATTTTGAGGATCTTTTTTTTTGTCCGTTCCGAAACTTCGCCACGGTTGTGTAAAACCCGATCAACAGTGCCAATTGAAACATTTGCTTTTTCGGCAATATCTTTAATCCGTATTTGAATATTTGTTTCTATAATGATTTGATTTTAAATT
>DAOPKR010000192.1:0-5304 GCA_035391305.1 Draconibacterium sp. | reverse complement strand
AAATTGATGAGGGATTTTTCGATAATCTCTGTTACGCTGATAACCGTTTTTCTAACCATCAGGTATATCTGGCAATTGGTTAAAAAGGAAATCCAGCCGGCACTTGCCATGTGGATAATGTTTTCAGTTGCGGTTGGAATGAGCCTTGTTACTTACCTGGCCGAAGATAACTATGGTTTTCTGGATAATATACTTAATACTGTTGATGTATTTTATGTGGTTACTATTTCCGTGGCGATTGCAATTTTCGGAGGGAAAAGTTCAAAAATCAACCGTTTTGATAAAGGTTGTTTGCTGGTCGTGTCAATTATAGTAATCTTTTGGATATTCACCCAAAATCATCTTGTTACCAATATCCTGATTCAGTGTATTCTTGTTATTGCCTATTTTCCTGTTATAAAACGCCTGCTCGAAACCCGTAAAAACAGTGAACCTTTTCTCATTTGGATTGGGATGTTAATTGCTCCTGTTTTCTCATTACTATCGAGCAAAGGATTGCTTGCAACGGTATATTCGGTGCGGGCTATTATTTGTGTTGGGTTGCTGTTGCTTTTAATGCTTTGGGTTGAAGTAACAGGCAAAAAATCGACTTTGGTTTAAATGGTCAAATTGTTACTTTTGCGGCAAATCAAAAGGAAAAGATGAACAGTAGTTTTTCGAAAACCAATTATACCCTGATGTCGGTTAAAACCGGGAAATGTTTTAATGACAAAGGCTGGACACTTGATGCACCCGATGAAACCGAACCTACTCTAATTCGTGCTGTTTATGAAAAAAAGCAACTTGAAGTACATGATAACTCTTTTGGTATATACAAATTTGCCGACTGGTTGCCAATAAATAGAACGCTAACCGGTTCTTCAGCACCTGTTACATATAAAAGTGAGGGGCTTGCAAAAGTTTTGGGTTTGAAAAATCTTTGGATAACTTTCAGTGGCTACTGGCCCGAAAAAGGGGTAAACATGAAAACCTGTTCTTTTAAAGAAACCGAAGCATACTCGGTTTGTGGACGGATGACACCCGAAATGGATAAAATTCTTGTTGTTGCTTCAGCAGGCAATACTGCACGCGCATTTGCCCAGGTTTGTTCCGATAACAAAATTCCACTTTTGCTGAGCGTTCCCGAAGACAATTTGAGCGCACTTTGGTTTGATGCCCCGTTAAACGATTGTGTGAAATTGATTTGCAGTAAGGCCGGCAGCGATTATTTCGATGCAATACACCTTTCAAATATTGTGGCCGGAATTGATGGTTTTATTGCCGAGGGTGGCGCCAAAAATGTTGCCCGACGCGATGGAATGGGCACAACAATGCTTTCGGCGACTACCACAATCGGGCAAATTCCTGAGTATTATTTTCAGGCAATTGGAAGCGGAACCGGAGCAATTGCTGCCTGGGAAGCCAATTTACGTTTGATTGAAGACGGGCGTTTTGGAAATACTAAAATGAAACTTATGGTTTCGCAGAATTCACCGTTTATCCCAATTCACGATGCATGGAAAGCCAGTTCACGTGCAATGCTTCCTCTCGATGATGAACTCGCCCGCCGGCAGGTCGAAGAGATTGATGCAAAAGTACTCTCGAACCGAAAACCACCGTACCCGATTATTGGAGGACTTTTCGATGCAATGAAAGATGCAGGAGGTGATGTATTACTGGCATCAAACCAGCAGGCAAAAGAAGCCGCAAAACTATTCCTCGATACCGAAGGAAACGATATTCATCCCGCATCGGCTGTGGCAACAGCAACTTTAATTGCCTCAGCAAAAAATGGCACAATCAGTAAAGATTCTTTGGTAATGCTAAATATTACAGGTGGTGGCGAAGAAAAATTAAAAGCTGAAAAGAAACTTTATTATTTAAAACCACTGCTTGTTTTTGATATGAATCCTGACAGCAAAGAGATTCAGCAAAAAGTTACCTCTCTTTTTACTTCAGTTTAATTTGTTTGCCCTAGCGAAATATTGGGAAAGTTTTAAATACGCTGTTAGTTGTTTTTGAAGATGACAGAAATAGTGTTTTCAAAAAGTAAACACTTATAAAATTTGTCTCAAAGAATTGCCGAAATATTTTGAAATTCTAATACAATATACAAGCATCTCATTGATAGGTAAATTAATTAAATTTGGCGTCTGTTTAATTAAGAACCGTTTTAGTTGTACAATATAATTTTATAATCATGAAAAAAACATATCATTTTACACTGGTAATTTTGTTTTCTGTACTTATCGTTTCGTGCAGCAAATACAAGGATTATACAGATGTGCCGTTTGTTGATAAAAGTCCGTCGCCATGGCAGGATCCGGCAGTAAATCAAATAAACAAGATGCCTGCTCATGCACATTTTATTCCCTTTGCCACTGTTGAACAAGCACAAACCGGAGACAAATGGCAATCAACCTTGATCCAATCCATGAACGGAATGTGGAAATTTAACCTTGCACAAAACCCGTCAGAAAGACCTTACTGGTTTTTTAAAGATGATTTTGATACTCGTAACTGGAAAGAAATTAAAGTTCCTGCCAACTGGGAGCTGGAAGGTTATGATTATCCGATTTATGTGAATGTGAAATATCCGCATGCAGCAACGCCTCCGTTGATTCAGGAAAATTACAATCCTGTTGGTTCTTACAAACGCACTTTTTCAATACCCGAAAACTGGACAGGTAAAGAAATTATTCTTCATTTTGGCGCAGCAAGTTCAATGCTTAATGTGTGGGTAAACGGCGAGTTTGTTGGTTACAGCGAAGACAGTAAAACCCCCGCAGAATTCAATATCACACAATTTTTAAAGCCGGGCGAAAACTCTCTTGCAGTTGAAATTTTCCGCTGGTGCGATGGTTCTTATCTCGAAGATCAGGATTTTTGGAGAATGAGTGGGATTACGCGCGATGTTTATTTAATGGCTCGTAGCGAACAGCAAATTCAGGATTTCAGGGTAATTTCCGGTTTGGATGAAACTTATACAAACGGTATTTTTTCATTGAATATCGATGTTTTGAATCTTGGAGAAACGGCGGCATCAACTGTTGTTGAGGCTGTTTTAAATGAAAACGGTAATGCAGTCGAAACTTTTTCGAAAGAATTAACAGCCGGAAAAACAAATGTTGTTTTTGATGCCAGTATTCCAAATGTAAAACAATGGTCGGCCGAAGTTCCTGATTTGTATGAACTCATTATTACTTTAAAGAATAGCGGGAACGTTGTCGAAGTAATCAAACAGGATGTAGGGTTCCGAACTTCAGAAATAAAAAACGGCAACCTTTTAATCAACGGAAAGTATGTTTACCTGAAAGGTGCCAATATTCACGAGCACAACGATAAAACCGGTCATTATCAGGACATGGAAACAATGCTGCTTGATATTAAAACCATGAAAGCGCACAACCTGAACGCAATTCGTACTTCACATTATCCCGAACCCGAATTGTGGTACGAACTCTGCAACAAATATGGTTTGTACCTGGTTGACGAAGCCAATATCGAATCGCACGGAATGGGTTATGGCCCAAAATCTCTTGCCAAAGATTCAACCTGGAAGGAAGCGCATCTTTACCGCACCAAAAACATGTTCGAACGCGATAAAAACCAGCCTTCGGTAATTATCTGGTCACTGGGAAATGAAGCCGGAAACGGTGTTAATTTTTACGCTACTTATGACTATCTGAAGTCGGTTGACAAAACCCGTCCGGTGCAATATGAGCGCGCCGGACTTGAATATAACACTGATATTTTTTGCCCCATGTATGCCCGCATTCAGAATATGGAAGATTATGCAAAAACCAAACCTGAAAGACCGCTCATACAGTGCGAATATGCACACGCCATGGGAAACAGTGTTGGAAACCTGCAGGATTACTGGGATTTGATTGAAAAATATCCGGCATTGCAGGGTGGCTTTATCTGGGACTGGGTTGACCAGGGTTTGCTTGCAACCGATTCAGCTGGTGTTAGCTACTGGAAATATGGCGGCGACTTTGGCCCCGATACAGTTCCTTCTGATGGAAACTTCTGTTTAAATGGGCTGGTAAATCCCGACCGCACCGTGAAACCTCATTTACTCGAAGTAAAAAAGGTTTACCAATATATCGGTTTTACCCCGGTTAATCTGAAGAATGGAACCATTTCAATAAAAAACAAATATGCATTCCTAAACCTTTCAAACTTCAATTTTGAATGGGAGATTACTGGCGATGGAAAAGTTATTGATAGCGGAAAACTGGATGATTTGAATCTTGAACCGGAACAATCAGTAAATGTAACTATTCCGGTTCAGGTGCAGGCTGTAGCTGGTGTTGAATATTTTCTTACGATAAAAGCAAAACTGAAAAACAACTGGAGTTTGCTCGAAGCCGGAGCAGAAATGGCTGCCGAACAGTTTGAATTACCGGTTTTTAAAGCTTTGCAAAAAACAAATATCGAAGAATTCCCACCTCTGACTTTAGATGATAATGAAAAAACGGCAACAGTTTCCGGAGAAGGATTTTCAATAGTTTTCGATAAAAAGGCCGGCGTTATTACAAGCTTTAAAAAAGGCGAAATAGAAATGTTAAAGACTGGTTTGGTTCCTAATTTCTGGCGTGCGCCAATTGATAACGACTTTGGGAATGGGCTTGACAAACGTAGCCGCGTTTGGCGTACAGCCGGAGAAACCCGTAAAGTTACCTCGGTTGATTTAAATAAAAGGCAAAGTCATTGGCTGGAAGGCGGTAAAACTCAAAATACAAAATTAGCTACTGCAAAAAATGAGACCGAAGTCGCTTTCAACTTCGATTTGATTAATGAAGCAGGCGAAACAATAGCAAAATATATTACTGTTTATACGGTTTTTGGGTCGGGTGATGTTATTGTTGAAAACCGATTTAAAATGACCGCAGATGAATTGCCCGAAATTGTGAGGATGGGTATGAACCTTATAATGCCCCGCCAGTTTGACCAGATGAGCTGGCTGGGACGCGGGCCTCAGGAAAGTTATCAGGACAGGAAGACAAGTGCTTTTGTCGGCCTTTATAAAGGTAGTGTTGCCGACCAGTATTGGGCTTATTTGCGTCCGCAGGAAAACGGAAACAAAACCGATGTCCGCTGGATGACAATTACCGACCAGGCAGGTAACGGATTGTTTTTTGAGGGAATGCCTTTGCTTG
The DNA here is from genome assembly GCA_035391305.1 of Draconibacterium sp. Taxonomy (GTDB): domain Bacteria; phylum Bacteroidota; class Bacteroidia; order Bacteroidales; family Prolixibacteraceae; genus Draconibacterium. The sequence goes on along the minus strand of DAOPKR010000192.1, from coordinate 160 downwards.
AAGTCAGCGCCCACCACAATTTACTTGTCGATTTCGAATCGATGGAACGCACCGATGGCAGGCAACGGGATGGTGATTTGGTTGTAAACAGGCATATTAACGATGTAAAACCGCGCGACCTCACTTCGGTAAATATCGATTACAAACAAATGGGTGTTGG
>DAOPKR010000191.1:3883-5311 GCA_035391305.1 Draconibacterium sp. | reverse complement strand
TTGTAATCCTGAATTGTCCGCGAAAGGCAGAAAACATAAAAATTAAACTATGATAAAGTCATTGAGAAACACATTCCTGTGTGGAATATTTATTCTGTTTTCAATTGTTGTTAAATCACAAACTGTTGATTTCTCAAACGCTACTGTAATCAATTTCGATAAAAAAGACAAAGTCGTTTTAAAGGCAGTTACAGTTTTGCAGGAAGAAGTTGCCAAAAGAACCGGCATAAAACTGCCTGTTTCAAATAAACTTAACAAATCGGCAAAACCGGTTATTTTGATTGGATTGGAAAGTGAAGCCGGAAATTTTCCCGGCGGATTTAAAAACTCTTTTTCTCAGTTGCCGCCCATAAAATCAGAAGGATATAAAATTATAGTTGATGCTGAAAACAAAACAATTGCCTTAATTGGTGCCGATGCCCGCGGCGTTTTGTATGGAATCGGGAAATTGTTGCGAACAATGGAAATGCGCAAAGGAAAGATTTTAGTTTCCGCAGATTTGAAAATTTCATCATCACCGGCTTATCCCATTCGCGGCCACCAGTTGGGATACCGGCCAAAAACCAATTCATACGATGCCTGGACACCACAGCAATTCGATCAGTATATTCGCGACCTTGCCATTTTTGGCGCCAACAGTATCGAGATTATGCCTCCTCGAACTGACGACGATTTTACAAGTGTCCACATGAAATTACCTGCCAAAAAAATGATTGTCGAACAGTCAAAAATCTGCGATTCGTATGGAATGGATGTGTGGATGTGGTACCCAAACATGGGATCCGATTATCATCACCCTGATTCGGTGAACTTTGAACTGCACGAACGGTATGAAATTTTTAAATCTCTGCCGCGGCTTGATGCACTTTTTGTTCCAGGTGGCGATCCAGGCGATCTTGAACCCGATGAACTTTTCGCTTTTCTCGAAAAGGAGGCAAAAGTACTCAACCAATTTCATCCAACGGCAAAAATATGGGTTTCTCCGCAGGTTTTCAGGCCAACACAACAATGGTTTGATAAGTTTTATGCCCACGTAAACCGACAGTATGATTGGTTTGGAGGAATTGTTTTCGGTCCGTGGATAAAAACCCCGATCGAAGAAATCAGGAAAATCGTCAACCCAAATATTCCCATTCGCAGATACCCTGATATTACACACAGTTTAAGCAGCCAGTATCCCATACCCGGTTGGGATTTGGCCTACGCAATTACTTTGGGCCGCGAGTGCATTAATCCACGGCCAACCGATCAGAAAATGATTCACAATGCCTTCGATCAGTTTGCACAGGGAAGTATCAGTTATTCTGAAGGAACAAATGACGACGTAAATAAAATAGTTTGGAGCGGTCAGGACTGGAATCCTGAAACACCCGTAATTGAAACACTGCGCGAATATGCACGCTACTTTGTTAGTCCTGATTTTACTGA
>DAOPKR010000191.1:0-3783 GCA_035391305.1 Draconibacterium sp. | reverse complement strand
CGGTTTCGCATGAATTAAGAGAACGTTGTGTAGCCCTTGCCGACTCGCTTTTCAGCAGTATTGGGGCCCAGCTGACAGTAGAAAAACACCACGCAATGGTCGGGCGCGGAAATTTTATCGATAATATCGACCTGCCTTTAAACGATGCCATGTGGCTGCTCGATAAGTTTTCGGCTATCGAAAAACTTCAAAATGAAACAGAACGTTTGGCAGAAATTGAAAAAGTGCTTCAACGCACAAATCCCGGTCCCGGAGGTTTTTACGATAATTTTGGTTCGCCCCGCAGTTGGGAAAAGGTTAAATCTGAAAAAAAACAGGAAGAAGATCCCGGTAATCTTTTATCGCCGCGTGTAAGTTTTGGTATCGGTTTAAAAGGCGAGGAGTGGGTTCACCAGGTTACCGCAAAAGGTTTCGAAGGCCAGTCGTCGCCCATGGCATGGATGAACCAGGTTACAACGCTGTACGATCAGCCGCTTGAAATTGAATATAATAACTTCGACCCAAAAGGTTCTTATACAATCCGCGTGGCATACACAGGCCGTTTCCGTTCGAAAATGAAAATGGTTGCCGATGATATTTTGGTGCACGATTTTATTCAGACCGGAATTCAACCCATTTATGAATTTAAGGTTCCGCAGGAAGCTTTGAAAGACGGAAAAGTTGTTTTTAAATGGACATGCGGCGAAGGCGAACGCGGCTCGCAGGTGGCAGAGATATGGATTTTGAAAAACGATTGAATAATTGATTGAAAAAATGCGCGGAGATAGCTCATCTGTATGAAAATGAGATATCTCAAATTATAAACTTTCTGCGTCAAACGTTGTTAAATACTTTGAAACAACCAATTTAACTGCAAAGTCATGAAAGAAATAAAGAAAGAAGACATAAGCCAGGAAGTTTTTGATTTGTACGATTATTATGTACACAGTAAAATGGAAAGGCGCGAGTTTATGAACCGTCTTTCGGTGTATGCTGTGGGCGGAATTACAGTTGGCGCTTTAATGTCGTTTCTGATGCCAAAATATGCGCTGGCAGAACAGGTAAAACCCGATGACAAACGCATTAAAACTGAATATATTGAATACGATTCGTCAAAAGGTGGCGGAAAAATCCGCGGACTGCTGGCAAAACCAGCCGGAAATAACAAAAAACTGCCCGGTGTAATCGTTGTTCACGAAAACCGTGGGTTGAATCCATATATCGAAGACGTTACGCGAAGACTTGCAGTTGAAGGTTTTATTGCTTTTGGCCCCGATGCTTTAACTCCCCTTGGTGGTTACCCCGGAAATGATGACGATGGCCGTGCCCTGCAAAGTAAACGCAACCGCGATGAAATGCTCGAAGATTTTATTGCTGCCTATGAATTTCTGAAAACAAATAATGAATGCAGCGGAAATGTGGGTGTGGTTGGTTTCTGTTTTGGCGGATGGATTTCGAACATGATGGCGGTTCGGATACCCGGTTTAAAAGCTGCTGTTCCGTTTTATGGAGGACAACCGTCGGCTGAAGAAACAGCAAAGATAAAAGCCCCGCTTCTTTTGCAGTATGGCGAACTTGATACGCGCGTAAACGAAGGTATTCCGGCGTATGAAGCTGCCTTAAAGGAAAATAAAATTGAATATACAATCCACATTTATCCGGGTGTTAACCATGGTTTTCATAACGATACAACGCCGCGATATGATGAGGCTGCTGCAAAGCTCGCCTGGCAGCGAACAATAGATTTTTTTAAGGAAAAACTGAAATAGGCGGCAGCTTTTTTACCGCTTATTAAAAATTCAGGGCTTCACTTTTCGTGAAACCCTGAATCCTACTGGCTGTTTGTTACCAGTTATTTATAATTCAGGGCTTCATTTTAAGTGAAACCCTGAATTTTACTTTTTATCCTGAACCTGCAACCTGTAACCTGCAACCTGTAACGCGCAACCTTCAACTTTACTTGCTCAAATCACGGTAATACAACTCTTTTGCTTCAATTTTCATTCCCGGGTTGTGGCTCTGAATGGCAAAATAACCTTTTTTGTATTCGTCATCATCGTAGGTCATAACCGGTTTATCGTTTATCCAGAATTCGATATGACTGCCAACGGCTTTTATGCGGTAATCAAACCATTCACCATCTTTTGTCAGGTTTGCTGAAGCTTTCCCTGTGGGCTTTCCGGGTTTCCAGAGCCAGCCGGTGTGAGCCTCCTGGCTGTTGCAAATCTGCGCTTCGTAACCACGCGGAAAACCATCGGGATTATCTGCTGGCGGGTTGCACCTGAAATAAAGTCCGCTGTTGGCATCCTTTCCCGTGCTTGTAATTCTGAATTTACCTTTTACTTCAAGGTCAGTCAGTTCGGGCACAGCATAAATATGCCCGAAATCACCCTCGCAGGTTAAAACGCCATCTTTTACAACCCATGTTGCTTTTCCGCGCACTGTCCAGCCATCCAGATTTTTACCGTTAAAAAACGATTGCCATTTGGGTTCAGGTTTCGCAGCTATTATGGTTAACAAAAATGCGGCTGCCACAAAAAACATTGCTTTCTTCATTTGTTTATTTTTTTTAGTTTGAAATATTCTGTAACATTAGTTAATAATATGTACTAAGTTCCTTATAATTTCCAACTTCTGCTAACACAATCTTGTCATACAATTCATGAATTTTCGCCTTCGGATTGATTAATATTGCCTAATTTCAACCTGTTTAAAAAGAAGAGACTGTTATGAATTTTGATTGTTGTTCCGTTAGGAACAAAATATGGGTAGAATAGGATTGATACCACAATGAATATTGTCCCGTAAGGGACAATACCATCAAATTAAATCAATTTTGCTACCCATATTTTTCCCTCCGGGAAATTTCAAAACGACATATGAAAAAACTTGTAAAAGATGATGAAAAAACTAAACTAAGTCATAATGACACTGAGAAACCCAAAGGATCTACCAATAAAAATATCTTCGTGTTTCTTAGTGTCATGGTGTCTTTATGCCAAACTATTTTAAGTAATTAAAAAAGAAAACGATGAAAAAACTAAACCTGATTTTCAAAACGCTTGTTGCTTTAACCGTTTCGATAATATTTTTTGCCTGCACGCCTGTCGAAACAAATAAAAACAACACACTCACCAAAGCTGAAAAGGAACAGGGCTGGGAACTGCTTTTCGACGGCGAAACTTTTACCGGCTGGCGCGGACTTGGGCGCGACACGGTTGAAACCATGCACTGGAAAGTTGAAAACGGCGAAATTCATAAAATAGATAACCGCCAGGTACCGCCACTTCCCAACGGCGAGAAAATTGTTGGGGGCGATTTAATGACAATTGATACTTTTTACAATTTCGAATTGCAGTTTGAGTGGAAAATTCTGCCTGCCGGAAACAGCGGGATCAAATACAATGTATCCGAGGAAATTTCAACAACCTACGGCTCGGGGCACAATGCACTGGGTTTCGAGTACCAGGCGCTCGATGACGGAAATGAAATCTACCGGGACCTCAATCCTTATCAATACACAGGTTCGTTATACGATTTTTATGCTCCGTCAAATGTTCATTTAAATCCGGTTGGCGAATTTAACCAAAGCACAATTCTGTTTAACGGCAACCACGGCGAGCATTGGCTAAACGGTTTTAAAGTTGTTGAATATGAAATGGGAACCGCTGAGTTTGATTCGCTGTTTCGTGCAAGTAAGTTTGCCAATTATGCAGGGTTCGATAAAAAACGCAGCGGCCATATTGTAATCACCAACCACACCGATGAATCGTGGTACAGAAATATAAAAATCAGGCGGATTAA
>DAOPKR010000190.1:0-5314 GCA_035391305.1 Draconibacterium sp. | reverse complement strand
CTGATGATAAAGGTTGTGTTACCACGGCTTCTGTTACAATCTCTGAACCTGTTGTAATACATGGCACAGATATTCAGACTGCTTGTGATTCTTACACCTGGATTGACGGACAGACATACACAGAAAGCAATAATTCAGCAACCTGGACTTTGACAAACGCAAATGGTTGTGATTCAATAGTTACTTTGGATTTGACAATCAATTATTCAACAACTGGAACTGATGTTCAAACTGCATGTGATTTTTATACCTGGATTGACGGTATCACTTACACTGAAAGCAACAATTCAGCGAAACATACTTTAGTGAATGCTGCCGGCTGTGACTCCATCATTACTCTTGATTTAACAATCAACAACTCAACTTCAAGCGAAGAAGAAGTAACAGCATGCGATTCATATGAATGGAACGGTAATGTTTACAACCAAAGTGGAAAATACACTGCAAAATTTATAAATGAATCAGGTTGTGACTCAACTGCCAATTTAATACTTACAATTACAAACAGCTCTAACGAAATGATAAGAAGAACTGCTTGTGATCAATATATGATGAATGGGATAACCTATACTGAAAGTGGCACATATGTTCAAAATTTAGAAAACAGGGAAGGTTGCAATCTCACATTGACTATTGAGTTAACTATTTTAAATTCTTCTTCAAGTGAAACAGAAGTAACTTCATGTGATTCATACACATGGAACGGAGCGACATATACGGAGAGTGGGATTTATACTACACGTGGATTCACAAACAATGCAGGATGCGACTCAACTGCAACTCTAATTCTTACAATTAACAACAGCACTTCCGGTACTGAAGAAGTAACTGCATGTGAGTCTTTCAACTGGAACGGTGTAAATTATACTGAAAGTGGTACTTATTCTGCAGAATTTATAAATTCAGCCGGATGTGACTCTACTGCAACCTTGATTCTTACAATTAACAAAAGCACTACCAGTTCTGAAAAAGTAGTTGCCTGCGAATCATACAACTGGAATGGCGTAAATTATACTGAAAGTGGTTCCTATACTTCAAAATTTACAAATTCAGCAGGATGTGATTCAATCGCCAATCTAATTCTTACAATCAATAAAAGTACTACTGTTACTGAAGAAGTGGTTGCTTGCGAGTCATACAATTGGAATGGTGAAGTTTATACTGAAAGTGGTTCTTATTCTGCAATATTCACAAATTCAACCGGATGTGATTCGATTGTCAATCTGAAATTAACAATAAATAACAGCACCGAGAGTTTTGAATCAGTAACTGAATGTAAATCATACATATGGAATGGTATTGAATATACCCAAAGTGGCTCATATTCTGCGAAATTCACAAATGCCACAGGATGCGATTCTATTGCCAATATTAATCTCACGATTATTGACAGTACTTCTGCCACCATCAATGAAACTGCATGCGGCAAGGCAACATTTAATAATGTTACTTACACTGAAAGTGGTGTTTATGAACAGAGATTAATGAATGCTGCCGGTTGCGACAGTATCCTCACAATTAACCTGACCATAACTTCATGTGTGGAAGAAATGATTTTGGTAGATGATAAAGAAACTGTATTGCTCAATACCCCGGTTTTGGTTTATGTTCAAAATAACGATAGAAATATTCCGCAGGGATCTGTACTTACCGCACCAGCCACAACACCAATCGGTGGTAAAATTACAATCAATGACGATGGCAGTGTAACCTACACACCACCAACAGATTATATTGGAGAAGACAGTTTTATTTATACTATTACCACACCTGATGGAGGTACTGGTACTGCAAATGTTACAATTGTAGTTACAGCACCCGCTGACATGGCTATTGATGCAGTTGATGACGAATTCGAGATTTTCAACAATGAAAGAGCAGAAGGAAGTATTATAATAAACGATATTAATACAGCTGGAAATATCATGGTAAATACTATACCGGCAGAAATGCCTAAAAACGGGACAGTTGTAATAAATTCTGATGGTACGGTTGTATATACGCCAAATAGTAATTTCTCGGGAATAGATTCGTTCAAATACCAGATTTGCAATTCAATTGTTCCAACCATGTGCGATGAAGCAGTTGTAACAATATATGTTTCTGATTTTGATACAATTCAGCCACCATTTTTAACAACTTGTGATTCGTTGTTTATTCCTAACGGATTTTCGCCTAACGACGACAATATAAACGATTATTTTACGATCACTCTACTTTGCAAATCAAGTGATGGAAGTATTTCAGAAAGTGAATTCTACACTGAATATCCTGATGCCAAAGTTGAGATTTACAACCGTTGGGGAAATCTGGTTTTTGAAAAAGAAAGGTTTGGAAATATTCAACAATGGGGAAATACTTCAGCCTGGTGGGACGGACGTTCAACAAACGGATGGACAGTTGGCAATGACATGCTCCCTCCCGGAACTTACTTCTACATATTGAACTTTAATGACGGAACGAAAGAACCAAAAGCTGGGTCAGTATTCCTCAACAGATAAACACAATGATGAACAATAATAAAATTAATACAAAATAAGAAAAATAAACCTGAGATTTTAAGGTTAACAAAAAGGCAAATCAGATTTTAGATTTGCCTTTTTTTGCTTTTAACACTCAAAACTCTGCGCAAAAAAACAAATTATACCCCCTGATCAAAATCTGAAAAAACAACCAATATCGTTAACTGAATACCCGGTTTTTTCAGTTCAAAATTTTTTTTCAGCAAAGCAAAAAATAAACTAACACTGGCTCATTATGCTGCCGGAGAATTTTTATGTTTTATTGGTATTTATTGTCCCAAAATGAGCCAAAAAATAAGAATTGGGAAAAATCACATACTATTGATTTACAAATATTTAATACCTATGGCATATTAATTGGATATTGTTTGGCACGCTTTTAATAAAAAAAAACAAATAAATACAGAGATTACAAAATGCCAAAAATTATTACTGAAAATTACTTTTTGACTTCAAAATTTGAAAAAGGAAATTGAAATTTTGAAACTGTTGAAAGTAAAAAAAAGGATAAAAAAAGGCTTTACAAACTCTAAAAAAAAGACCAAAATGAAAAACAAACTGAATATTTTAAAAGGGATCGTAGTTCTTATAATTGTTGCTTCAGGATTTGCATCAAAAGCACAACAGGATCCAATGTACACCCAGTATATGTTCAATACGCAAACAATTAACCCGGCTTACACCGGAACATGGGAATCATTGAGTTTCATGGTACTTTCACGTCAGCAATGGGCCGGATTGGAAGGTGCACCACAAACCTATACATTTTCAATGCAGGCACCACTTCAAAACGAAAGGGTAGCTCTGGGTTTAAATGCAATCAGTGATGTAATCGGGCTTGAAAAAAGGTTCTATTTGTTTGGCGATTATTCATATCTTCTTCCAATTAATGAAGGGATGAAATTACGTTTGGGCTTGAAAGGTGGATTTACAAATTATTCAAATAACCTTTCTGAATATAGAACCAACACATCTGTTTCGGGTATAGTTGACCCTTCTTTCCAGGGTGAAATTGATAAGAAATTCGTTCCTAATTTCGGAGTTGGCGGGTTTTTATTCGGAGAAAAGTATTATGTAGGGTTTTCAATTCCCAAAATTTTAAGCCAGGACTTTGAAAACAACTACAACAACCTTTCGGTAAATGCTGATATGCGTCATTACTTTCTTATGGCCGGTTTGGTTTTCAATTTGGGAGAAAATGTAAAATTCAAACCAACAATGCTTACAAAAGCCACTTTCTCTTCTGAAAACGGCGCACCTGTTGAACTGGATTTATCAGCAAACTTTCTTTTAAAAGAAAAATTTTGGTTAGGCGCTGCCTATCGTACAGGCGATTCATTCGGGTTTATTGCTCAATGGATTATCGACAAAAAACTGCGCATCGGATATGCATATGATTATGCAACTAATAACTTATCGAATTTCCACAGTGGTTCACACGAAATTATGATTTCATACGAAATGAGATTCTTAAAAGAAATGTTCGCTTCACCACGTTATTTCTAAAAATAACGTTTATTGGAAATTAAGATCCAAAGTCCAGTTTACCCTGCTGGTCTTTGGATTTTGTTTTTAAATGGGTTTCAACAAGCTCATCGATTAACGGCAAACATCTTCCGCACGAAGTACCTGCACGGGTTAAATTTTGAATATCTTTTGTAGATGCTGCGCCTTTTTGCAGCAACGATTTAATTTCCTTTTCATCGACAAAATTACAAAAGCAAATTAAACGGTTCGACATTTTTATAATTCAAAAATTTTTGATGATAATTTATAAAGATCGGGATTAAGGCATAATTTTATTTTCAGCAAAAACCTTTATTTTTCGGTATATTTCTATTACAACATCGTTTTTGGGCAATGAATTATATACATTCTCCAGATACCTGTTTTTTAATAAATACTCAAAAGTTGGACGGAAATTCAGATCATAAACCCACGATAACTGCATGATTTTTACATCTATTTCTGAAATTAAGTTTTTCTTTGAAACCATTTTCCCTGACATAATTTCCTTTGCAACATTTAGAGAAACTACTGATCCTTTTTGTAATTCCCACGACAAGGTGTGGTTTAAATCTTCATTCCTTTTTGAATAATATTCTGTTAATACCCTGAATATATCTAGTTTATCGGCATCACGAATTAATTTTGAATGCAACAGTTCCTGCCCTGTTAATCCATCTTGAACTTTAAATTTATTGTGATTTAAAATTGCGGCAAAAACAAGTTCCTTATTCGATATGTTCAGAATTTCAAAGAGGTTACTCTCTTTCAGAATACTTATTGCTTTTTCAGCATGGTTAAATGATTTTTCGTCGTTAAAAGTATCGAATTCAGCCATTTGGCTAAATCTCCCGACATCGTGTAAAATACCAACCAGAAAAGCAATTTGTCTTTCTTCATCAGACCATTCAAGTTTTTCTGACAGATCAAGAGCTATATTTGCCACCCTCAACGAATGCTCTTTTTTTATTTCAAAAATGCGTTTGTGGTTTTCTGACAGCTGTGTAAACGAACCGTAATATTTATTAAACCAATTAGTTGAAATATTTATTAATTCTTTCATTTGTAATTTCAATATGAAAGGCAAATTTACTTTTATCTTTATTAGGCTGATTGTAAAGGAGAATCTTTTTATCAACATTCAATAACGGTCATGTTAAAAGATATTCGTTCAACTAAAAGTAATTTTGCTATTTTTGCAGCACAAAAAACCGGCCCTATAGTTCAATGGATAGAATGTAAGATTCCGGTTCTTATGATCTGGGTTCGAATCCCGGTAGGGTCAC
>DAOPKR010000189.1:3941-5346 GCA_035391305.1 Draconibacterium sp. | reverse complement strand
TACTTTTGAGCAACTTATAAAGTATTTCTAACCCAAATCAATCTATCACCGGCCCGCCGGGCAGAAAGCTGTGTTTCGTCTTCACCGGCATTGAGAGATAATATTTAATTACGCACTAATCTTACCCGATAAGCACAGGCTTGTAACTATGCTAGCATAGAATTTTATTCAAATAAGCCTTAAGTAAATTTATCAAGGCTGTATTCCCAAACAAACCGTCAAACGGATTTTACATTATTGCTATCTGTTTTATCAAAAGAGCTGTCTGATTGTTCAACAAGGCTATATTTTCGAACGAAAGAGCAGTCGGTTCGAAATTATGAACCGTCTTCCCGGTCAAACCTGCAATAGTTTTGGGCAATTGTGTATTTCTAAATGCAGAAACAGGAATATGTTCGGTCAGTTAAATTGTATATTTATAAAAAGCAACAATCCAACTGTTAAACAAAGCAGCATGCATTTGCAAATCTGCTCCCCGCTCGTGCGTAATTTCATTATGTTGCCGGGAGAAACATAAATCTAAATCTGGTATTGACAGAAACTGAGAAGATTTAAAGCTCCCCTCTTCCACCAGTTTCCAATCCCTTTCAAACACTGCCGGATTGAAGGATAGTTAATCAAACAAAACTATTCGATTCAGTAATAATTGATGACAAAATTATCATTGCAATAAACAGAGAGAATATATTATCCTATCCATTGCAATGCCAGGTATGAAAATTACCTTTACTGTCAATGCGGGAAAACCATGCGGGTGCGAAAGATATCTGGTGGAAATTGAAATTAAAACAAGAAAGAGAGTTTAAAAAGAGGTGAATTCAAAAAAGAAATATTTTATGGAAAAAGAAGGGGCTACAGTTGTAATAACACATCACGTGAAGGATGGAAAACATGAGGAATACGAAGAATGGTTAAATGAAATTGGCCCTATCTGCAGAAGTTCTGCCGGTCATCTTGACTGGCAAATAATCCGCCCGATCCCAGCTATGACTTATGCCTATACAGTTGTAATCCGATTTGATACCATTGAAAATCTGAGAAAATGGATGGAGTCGGATGAAAGAAGGAATTTAATACTGAAAGTGCAGCCACTGCTAGCCAAAGCGGATAATTATCATATAAACAGCGGATTGGAGTTTCTGTTTGTACCGGCAAATGATAATACAAAAATACCTGTCAGATGGAAACAATATCTTGTAACATGGTCAGCTATTTACCCGTTGTCAATGATTATTCCGTTAATTTTGCTGCCATTGCTGAGAATGCTGACTATTCCGCATATACGTTTTGTTGAGTCTTTTTTTGTTTCGGGTGTTATTGTACTTCTAATGGTTTACATAATAATGCCGCATTACACAAGATGGATAAAAAAATGGCTGTACAAATAAAACTAAAAAAAACAGTG
>DAOPKR010000189.1:0-3841 GCA_035391305.1 Draconibacterium sp. | reverse complement strand
GTTTAGAGTAAAATATGTTAAAAACAGAAGTTTCAGTTATTTGATTGGGAATACGCAAAAAGCACATTGTAAATTCTGATAAATAACTTGAAATGCTTAAGCTTAAATTGCAGATAAATAAACAGCTGTAACAATGACAAACAAAGTTTACTATGGAGTAAAACTTTTTGATCTGCGCTGGATTGAAAAAAGAAAACAAATACTGAACCGCGACAAAAACAAATGTGTTATTTGCGGAAAAACCGGCGTTAAACTTCAGGTTCACCACAAACAGTATCATTTTATCAAACGCCTGCAAACACATGCCGACCCCTGGGGTTATAACGACAATTTACTTGTTTCGCTTTGTGAAAGCTGTCACAGCAGGGGCCACAACAGCTATAAAGTTCCGGTTAAATACATATAAAACTTTAACAATTTAAATAAAAACAACATGGGATTTTTCGATTTATTTAAGAAAAAAAATGAAATTCAGGTATATAATCCTGAACAAAAAGAGAAGCTGCCCGAAATAAGGGAAGCTGATTTTATTGACAATTCTGAACCAGCTGAACTGCAGAAATCGAATTCAGAAGAGCTTGCCTACAAACTTCCGATTGACGTCATTTACGGGTTTTTAAAGGAAGATTTTGAAAGCAAAGCTTATCATGATGCACTTACAAACCCCGATAAATCATACAAGGAAACAAACATAGTTATCATCCGCAGTAGCCTTGAAGTGAAATTTAAGCAGGTTATGCTGAAATATGAAGATATGCTGAGGGATATAAACTTTCACATTCAGTCGCGCACACAGGCCGGATTAACAGATATTGTTGAATTGCTGAAATCAAAAAAGGAAACCTACGAAAAGCACCTGGAAGAATTAAAACGAATGAAACAGGATTTGGATAACGAAGAATTGTATATGACAGGCATTTTTAAATCCTATGAAATTGGTTTTACACGCGGCCTTGCCTCAATTTCGCTGCACAACCTGAAAATAGATAACACATTTTGAAATGCGCCCGATTATACAAAACACAAACCGAAATGAAAATCTGATCCGCACAAATTCAAACGGATATAAAGTGTTTTGAAAATAATTAAGTAGTATGAATAATATAATGACGTATATGCAATCATCACCCCTTTATCCTCCCGATGTATCGGGACAGGCTCTCTAGGGGAGAATCGCTGCGAACTTCAGACGCATTAAGCTTGCAACAATTATCCCCTTGAGGGGGCAGGGGGTGAGTAGATGCGACAACATATTATTTCCATAACTTATTTGATCAAAAAAATATAATTGAATAACATAAAAAAATATACTGATGAAAAACTGGTGGTTTAAACTGGGTTGTTTTCTTACCGGATGGAACTCCAAAATATTGGAATCGTGTACCGAATCAAGCAGAAAACAACTGAAAAAATATGCTTCGGCATTGTTAATCCTTATTATTCTTTGGGGGCTGATCGGTTATTTGTTTGCCGAACGTTATGTAAGAATTCCGTGGTGGGGATGCGCAATTACGGCTGTGTTTATGATAGTGATTGTTTTACAGATTGAAAGGCAGATAATACTTACAGTAGGTAATTTGGGATGGTTAAAGTTTTTTAGGTTTCTAATAGCATTTATTATGGCAATAATCGGTTCGGCAATAATCGACCAGATTATTTTTAAAGAAGATATTGAAAAGAAAATGGTTGAAATTGTTGACAGACAGGTAAACGAGCAACTTCCCAACCGGTTGACAATTATTAATGACAAACTTCAGGACCTTCAAATGGAAGTGGATTCACTTGATAAGAAAAACCTGGATTTGTATGCCGAAATTTCAAACCGGCCAACAATACCCACAATATCAACAAGCACAACCCATTTAAAGGTAAGGGAAGAAGACGGGAGTTTTATAACCGTACCTCAAAAAACAATTACAACTACTCCAATTGCCAATCCAAAAATAAAGGAAACAGAGGTAAACAATCAGCATTTGGATATACTTCGGAAACAAAAGGAAGAATATACTCAGAGAAAAATGGATGCAGAAAACCTGCTTCGACAGGAATTAAAATCAAAACAGGGATTTTTGGAAGAGCTGAACGCAATAATTGAAATATTGATTGAACGTCCCGTCGCATTGATATTTTATCTTGTATTGTTTGTCTTTTTAATGTCGCTCGAATTGTTTGTTGTTGCAAGTAAACTTGGCGACAAAAAATGTGACTACGACCTTATTGTTGAATACCAGCTTGATCAAAAAACAAAAACATTAAATGAATTAAAGAGATAAAACCTTCGTCCATTTATTTTTTTCCCCGAACACATTTAAAGTTTGAAAAGGAAACAGTATTTCGCACATTTCATAAGCAATAAAAATTGTTTATGAATTTGGTATGAAAGCAGCTTTCTGCTAAAAATCGCGCTCAGATTTTATTGCACATAAACTAAATCGTATAACATTGACCAACAAAAACAGGATATTGCCTGTTATTTTGAAATCAAATTATACAAAATGTGATGAAAAAGATTATTGTTTCAATGCACATATCACTGGATGGTTATGTTGCCGGCCCGGGCGGGGAAATGAACTGGATAAAATTTGATGATGAACTGTTTGATTTTGTCGGAAGAATGACAGACAAGGCAGACACAGCGCTTTATGGCCGTAAAACCTACGAAATAATGCACAACTACTGGCCAACAGCCGACCAAAAGCCAAATGCAACAAAACATGATATTGAACACGCCCGATGGTATAAACAATCATTAAAGGTTGTAGTCTCAACTACTTTAAGTGAAACCGGACTTGACAAAACAAGGATTATAAGCAGCAATCCTTCCGAAAATATTAAAAAACTGAAACAGGAAAACGGAACTAATATTCTGATTTTTGGCAGTGCATCGCTTACCCATTTGTTATTCAGCGACGGATTAATTGATGAACTCTGGCTTTTTGTTAATCCTGTTGTTATTGGTAACGGAATCCCTTTTTTCAAAGATATAAATAACAGGGTTGACCTGGTTTTTGCCGAAAGCAAACCATTTTCATGCGGCGTGGTTGGGCTTCATTATTTGAAAAAACAGGATAATTAAAACAGATAAAAAACACATTTTAAAATGGCAGATAAAAAAGAACTAACCCGGGAGCAAAGTGATGAACTGGTAAAGATTTTAAAAACACGTTTTGAGAAAAACATGGCCCGCCACAAAGGTTATGAATGGGATAAAATTGAAGCGAAGCTTGAATTAAACCCCGGAAAACTGTGGTCGCTAAATGAAATGGAAAGCACAGGCGGTGAACCCGACGTGATTGGTACAGATAAAAGCACAGGCGAATATATTTTTTATGATTGCTGTGCCGAAAGCCCCAAAGGCCGCCGAAGTATTTGCTACGACCGCGAAGCGCTTGATTCGAGAAAAGAATTTAAACCAAAAAACAGCGCAGTTGATATGGCCAACGAAATGGGAATTGAACTTTTATCGGAGGAAGAATACAGGGAACTGCAAAAACTGGGAAAATTCGATACAAAAACTTCGAGCTGGATAAAAACACCCGATGAAATCAGAAAACTAGGCGGCGCTGTATTCTGTGATTTTCGCTACAACACTGTTTTTCGTTATCACAATGGTGCTGAATCTTATTATGCTGCCAGAGGATTTCGGGCCTCTTTAAAAGTATAAAAACCGGGATTGTTAATTTGAATAATGCCCTGCTGTTTGGTAAAATAATCTTGAAAAGACCACCTCAGAATTTACAGTTGGATTTGTTTGCAATATACTTCAACTGCAAAAATGCTTCAGACTATGCAATAGAAAGATGATCGCGGCTTCCTTTTTCAGGAATAATCTGAATATCCT
>DAOPKR010000188.1:0-5374 GCA_035391305.1 Draconibacterium sp. | reverse complement strand
CTTGAAAAACTGGAATTCCTGCCAAAAGTTTTCAGGAATTTATACTTCATCCAAAAGAACCTGGATTACGAGTTGGTAATGGTTACAAATCAGGACGGGCTGGGAACAGCCTCTTATCCTGAAGAAACTTTCTGGCCTGCACACAAAAAGGTACTTCAGGCTTTCGAGAATGAAGGTGTAACTTTCGATGATATTTTAATTGACAGGAGTTTCCCGCATGAAAATTTACCCACCCGAAAACCGGGAACAGGAATGCTAACCAACTATTTGAACGGCGGTTACGACCTCGAAAACAGCTTTGTAATCGGCGATCGGTTAACTGATATTCAATTGGCAAAGAACCTTGGTGCGAAAGGTATTTTAATAAATAATGGCGATTTGGTTGAACAGATGGAAACACAAGGATTAGCCAATCATTGTGTTTTGGTTTCAGAAGACTGGGACGATATTTACGCCTGTGTTGCCGCCACTGAAAGAATTGCCAAAGTTGATAGAACTACTAAAGAAACAAGTATTTCAATCCAAATAAATCTTGATGGTTCAGGAGTTTGTGAAATTTCCACCGGATTACATTTTTTTGATCACATGCTGAATCAAATTGGAAGACATTCAGGGGTGGATTTAAAAATAGCAGTAAAAGGTGACCTGGAAGTAGATGAACACCACACAATAGAAGACACTGCGCTTGCCTTGGGCGAAGCTTTTAAAAAGGCAGTTGGCGATAAAATCGGGATGGAAAGATATGGTTTTTGCCTGCCAATGGACGATTGTCTTGCACTTGCGGCCATTGATTTCGGTGGCCGGCCCTGGTTGGTTTGGGATGCCGGATTTAACCGCGAAAAAGTGGGAGACATGCCAACCGAAATGTTCATGCACTTTTTCAAATCGTTTTCAGATGCAGCAGCCTGCAACCTTAACATAAAAGCTGAAGGCACAAACGAACACCATAAAATTGAAGCTATTTTCAAAGCGCTTGCAAAAGCCATAAAAATGGCAATCAAACGAGATATTTTTAATTTTGAACTCCCCTCAACAAAAGGGGTATTGTAGATGCCCCACCCTACCTTCCGCCGGTTGGCGGAGAGGAGAAAGAGAATACAAATGAAGAATTATAAAACTGATTTAAACAATCCACACCCTGTTGGATTTTAAAAGTCCCCCACCGGGGGATTTAGGGGGCTTCGACTATGAAAACCATAAAACCACTTCGCGAAAAGAAAAACACGGCAATCCTGCTGATTCATTGTCCTGATAAACAGGGAATTTTAGCAACAGTAACCGAGTTTTTAAACCAAAACAAAGGAAATATTATTTATCTCGACCAGCATGTTGACCGAAAAGAAGAAATTTTTTACATGCGGGTTGAATGGGAGTTGGACGGTTTTGCCATTCCGCACGATAAAATAGGAGAATACTTTGAAACACTGATTGCCAACCCCTTAAAAATGAACTGGCGGCTTTATTTTGCCGACGACATACCACGCATGGCTTTGTTTGTTTCAAAAATGCCGCATTGCCTGTTTGATATTTTAGCCCGTTACGCAGCCGGTGAATGGGATGTTGAAATTCCCCTTATAATTAGTAACCATGAAACCTTAAAACCTGTTGCTGACAGATTTGGTGTAGATTTTTACCATTTCCCGGTAACAAATGAAAACAAGGCTGAACTGGAGAAAAAAGAAATAGAAATTCTAAAAGAAAAGGAAATTGATTTTGTGGTTCTGGCAAGGTACATGCAAGTGCTTTCGGGTGATTTTGTAAATCATTTCCCAAATAAAATTATAAATATCCACCATTCATTTTTACCGGCATTTGCAGGTGCCAAACCGTATCATGCAGCTCATGAACGGGGAGTGAAAATTATTGGTGCAACAAGTCATTATGTAACTTCTGATTTGGATGCAGGCCCTATAATTGAGCAGGATGTTACACGTTGCAGTCATATTGACACGGTTGAAAAATTAATCAGGAAGGGACGCGATTTGGAAAAAATTGTACTTTCGCAAGCTGTGTATAAACATTTGCAACGTAAAATACTTGTTTATCAGAACAGAACGGTTGTATTTAACTAATATGATATGTTAACAGGTTTCAGGCCGGAAATAAAACTGCGGCATTTGAAACTCAAAATTGAAATTTGAAAAAATTAATTGAATGAAAACAATATTATCAATTCTGCTATTATCCTTATTTACGCCTTGTGTTTTTGCGCAGTTAACAAAAGTGCCGAAACAGGATATTCCGCCTGAATACGGATACCTTGTAAAACAGGGTGATTCAATGCCTGAAATTGAGTTTACCCTTGCAGATGGAAAAACAATTGATACAGGAGATTTGAAAGGAAAGGTTATAATGTTGCAATTCACCGCAAGTTGGTGTTCGGTTTGCCGAAAAGAAATGCCTCATATTGAAAGTGAAATTTGGCAGAAACATAGAAAAAACAATGACTTTGTACTTCTGGGTGTTGATATGGATGAGCCAGTTGAAAAAGTTAAAAAATTTGCCACTGACATGAAAATTACCTACCCGCTTGCGTTAGATCCCGGGGCTAAAATATTCTATACATTTGCTGCAGAAGGTGCAGGTGTAACGAGAAATATCATTATCGACAAAAAAGGCAAAATAGCATACATGACAAGGCTTTACAAGGAAGATGAGTTTAATGAAATGAAGGAAGTTATTGAGTTGTTGTTAAAGGAATAGTTGCTGGATGCCGGAAACCGGTGATTTACAATTTTTTTATATACAATTTACAATTATCTGGACAATGTTCTTTTCAGAAATAAAATTCGAAACCTGGAATTTGAAACCCGGAACCTGGAACTTATAATATGAATATCGTAATTATAAAATACAACGCAGGAAATATCGAATCGGTTAATAACGCTTTAACCCGGTTAGGAGTAAAAGCCGAAATAACTTCGGATCACGAAAAAATCAGAAATGCTGACAAAGTAATTTTTCCCGGTGTTGGAGAAGCAAGCACAACAATGGAATATTTACGAAATCAGGGACTTGATAAATTGATTGTTTCGCTTAAACAACCGGTTTTGGGGATTTGCCTTGGGTTACAACTCATGTGTTCACATTCCGAAGAAAACAACACAGAATGTTTAGGGATTTTTGATGAAAAAGTTACCCGTTTTATCCCTAACCCGGGTGAAGAGTTTATCACAAAAGTACCACACATGGGGTGGAATTCGATAAGCAATTTAAAAAGCAGGATTTTTTCGAAAGAAACTGAAAACCAATATGTTTATTTCGTACATTCTTATTTTGCAAAACTTGGCAAACACACTACTGCAACATGCAGTTATATTAATCCATTTAGTGCAGCACTTCAAAAAGATAATTTTTATGCAACCCAGTTTCATCCTGAAAAAAGCGGAACTGTAGGTGCAAAAATCCTTGAAAACTTTATAAACCTTTAAAACGTAACAAAACTCATGGACAGAATTACAATCATAAAAGTTGGCGGGAAAGTAGTAGAAGATCCGCAATCATTGAATTCATTGTTAGATCAATTCAGTAAAATTTCGGGATACAAAATTCTGGTTCATGGTGGTGGCACAACAGCTACCGAAATAGCGGCAAAATTAGGTATCGAAACCAAAATGGTTGATGGCCGCAGGATTACGGATGCTGCAAATTTAGATGTTGTAACAATGGTTTACGGAGGTTTGATAAACAAAAAAATTGTTGCCGGATTACAGGCTAAAAATTGCAATGCACTTGGAATGACAGGCGCTGATTTAAGTTTGCTGCGGGCTAAAAAGCGCGGTGTTGGCGAAATAGATTATGGATTTGTAGGCGATGTGGAAGATGTAAACTCCCGTGAACTCAGGATGCTTTTAAACGAAAATGTTATCCCCGTAATTGCGCCGCTCACACATGATGGTAACGGACAGTTATTAAATACAAATGCGGATACAATCGCTACAGAAATTGCAACTGAATTATCAAGGTATTTTAATGTCTATTTGTTTTTCTGTTTCGAGAAAAAAGGTGTGATGTTAGATCAAAATGATGATACATCCATAATTTATGAATTGGATTATGAACTTTTTCAGCAATATAAAGGAGAAGGAATTATAAATTCAGGTATGATCCCCAAGCTTGACAATGGTTTCAGTGCTAAAAAGAAGGGAGTAAAAGAGGTGCTTATCACCAACGCTCAAAACATAGCAACCGGCAGGGGAACAAGGTTAATTTAACACCAGACACCAAAGTTTTCAATAAATTCTGTTTGAAAATCATTAATGATTTTTTATCCATTCCAGTTTGAAATTTTACATTTCGAACATAAGTATTTTGAAAAAAATATCACTTAATTAATTGATAAATGTCAAAATATTATTAAGTTTCCAATGTTTTAGTTTAATAAAAAAGGCGAAACCATTAAAGTAATTCAATTTATATACAGAAAATTATTATGACTATAGCAATGGAAAAGGATTGCATTTATTGTGAGAAAGGCAAAAGTTGCTGTAATATGAGTTGTTTTGTTGAAAATGAAGCAAATGTATTTAAACCATTAACAGAAAAAGAATTACATTTTTTAGTTGATCAAAAACAGCAAATTAAATATAAAGTTAAAGAAACAATAATTAAGCAAAACACGTCGTCAACTTTTGTAATTTGTATCAGAGACGGTTTAGCAAAGGTTTTTATTGAAGGAGAAAAAGGGAAAAACCTAATTGTGAAAATTATAGGTAAGGGAGATTTTATAAGTGGTGGAGGACTATTCAACGGTAATGTGCAACATTTTACAATTTCAGCTTTAACACCAGTTACATGTTGCCTTATCGATGCCAGCAAATTAAGTAACCTTTTTGCTGAAAATAACAGTTTTGCTATTGAATTACTTCGTAACCACACAAAGCAGAACAATTATTTACTTGCGAAAATGGTTAGTTTAACACAGAAATATATGCCAGGTCGTGTAGCTGAAACATTACTGTATTTAAAAGACGATATTTACAAGAATTCGAAGTTCACAATTGATCTTTCGCGCCAGGAACTTGCTGACATGTCGAACATGACAAAAGAGAGCCTTGTCAGGATACTTCAGCAATTTAAAGAGTCCAATATCATTAAAACTCAGGGCAGTAACATTGAAATACTGGACGAAGGTTCCCTTATCAATATTAGCAGAAACGGATAAATTGATATTTATCAATTTCAATTAAATTATTTATCATTCCCCCAATACGTTTATATCACCTATAAATCCGCTTTTCATCTGGCAATCCGTTGTATTTTTAGCCCTTAATAAAAACTCAATAATTAAAAATTATTTATTAAAACTTATTGTTATGAAATACAACTCGCTTTTAAAACTCGTTTTATTTGGATTTATCTGCGCATTTATGGC
>DAOPKR010000187.1:0-5390 GCA_035391305.1 Draconibacterium sp. | reverse complement strand
GTTTCAATTTTTCTACCCATCTGTATTCCCTTCGGGAAATTTCAAAACAGTCTCTTAGTTTCTCAAATAGTTTTAAAATATTACTTTTAAAAGATGATTCAGCAACAAGAAATAACGTTTCCGCCATTCCGGCGCGGTTATCATTTAATTACAGGGCTAATCGAAAAGAGTTTGCCAGCACTTCCTGAAAAAGGTTTGCTGCATATTCTTATCAAACATACTTCGGCCGGAATTACGATAAACGAAAATGCCGACCCAACTGTGCGCAGCGATTTTGAAAACTTCATGAATAAAATGATACCTGAGAAAGACCCCATTTATGTACATACGTATGAAGGGGATGACGATATGCCGGCGCACCTTAAATCATCGGTTTTTGGTGCCGAAGTTACCATTCCCATTACAAACCACCGCTTAAACCTGGGGACCTGGCAGGGGATTTATTTTTGCGAGTTCCGTAATTCGGGTGGCAGCAGAAGAGCTGTTCTTACCATTTTCAGTTAGTTGGAGGTTAATGCTTTACTTTAAAACGGCCTGAATTTCGAAATTTATTTTAATTGATATTGTTGTGTTCCTGCCTGTTCAAAACAATAATATTTATCTTTTTTCCTTACAGGTTTTGTTAAATACTGACTATTTTTGAACCGGAAAAAAATCAGTGATATCCGCTGAAAAATGTAATTCGGTATAAATGTAAAAGTCGAATTTTATGATTTCACCACTATTCAGTCCATTGTTGTTACCCTTCATTATTGCCATGTTTTTTGCGATTAATATGGGTGGGAGTGGCACTGGCCCTGCATTTTCAGCTGCTTACGGAGCAAATGTGCTGCGCCGGAGTTTAATCCCGGGATTATTCGGTATCATGGTTTTTCTGGGCGCTATTGTAGCCGGAAAAGGAACTGCAGTAACCATGGGAAAAGAGTTGCTTGCTCCCGAAATGATGTCGCGAAATGTGGTTTCAATAATTCTTTTTTCAGTTTCTATTTCGCTGCTGGTAGCCAATATGTTTGGCATTCCGCAATCTACAAGCCAGTCAACAGTTTTGTCGGTAACTGCAGTTGCTGTTTATTTTGATAAACTGAACACTGATAAATTGCTGCTTGAAATTATTCCGGCCTGGTTTATTCTGCCTGTTATTTCATTTATCATCAGTTTGCTGATAGGTAAATATATTTACAAACCCATGCGCAGAAAAGGCCTTACCTTACCCCGTGCCCAAAATGCAAATATGAAACCTGTTTGGGACGGCGTGCTGATTGCCATGTCGTTATACGTTGCGTTTTCAATCGGGTCGAATAATGTGGCAAATGCTGCGGGGCCGATTGCATCAATGACTGCCAACCAGTTAAAAATATCGGTTGACGAAAATTTTATTTTGATAATGATTTTGTCAACCCTGATTGTTGCTCCGAGTTTTGGCATTGGAAGTTCATTGTTTGGCCACAAAATACTTCAAAACACAGGTAAGGAAATTGTGCTGTTTGGAAAGTTCGAGGCTGTTGTTATTGCTTTCGTGTCAGCAAGTTTATTGCTGTTTGCTTCCATTTCAAAAGGAATTCCAACCTCGCTTGTGCAATTGAATGTGGCCGCAATACTTGGCATTGGCGTTGCAAAACTGGGTTATCGCCATATTTTCAAAAAAACTGAAGTCCGTAAGTTTTTCCTCATGTGGCTTATTTCACCATTAATCGCTTTCTCTTTATCCCTGTTTCTGGTTTTCATGGCCGGGAAATATGGCCTTTTGTAAAATTCAGAATTATTCAAACAAAGCAAAAGCAATTTTTATTTTGAACTTTTATGTTTGAATATTGTCAATAGAAGCAGAATAATGCCTGACGTTTCAGGCAAATAATGGAATCGCAATTTTATTTAAATGATACTTTCAACAGGAATTATAATAGCTGGTTTTTTTCTTCTAATAAAAGGCGCTGACTGGATGGTGTCGGGCGCTTCGGCCCTGGCAAAAAAATACAATGTTTCCGATTTGGTAATCGGGCTTACCATTGTTTCCTTCGGAACTTCGGCGCCCGAACTTGTGGTAAATTCAGTAGCTTCATTTCAGCGGCATTCCGACATTGTTTTTGGAAATGTGCTCGGCAGCAATATTGTAAACCTTTTTTTAATACTTGGTGTAACCGGATTAATTTACCCGATTACCGTGCAGTCAGATACGGTGTGGAAGGAAATACCAATGTCAGTACTTGCCGTAATTTTGTTGTTTGTGCTTTCCAACAGTTTTCTTTTGCAGAAAGTGAACGTAATTACAAGGATTGATGGTGGAATTCTGCTCCTTATGTTTGCCGGTTTCATGTATTACATTTATACGCAAATGAAAGTAGAAAGGCCCGAAACTGAAGGGCTGCCGTTTAAGGAAATGTCGAATTTAAAGATTTGGGGATTAATTGTTATCGGAATTTCGGGGCTTGTACTTGGTGGAAAATTTGTGGTTGACAACGCCATAAAAGTCGCCACAGTTTTAGGTGTCAGCGAAAAAATTATAGGGCTCACAATTGTTGCCATCGGCACTTCGCTGCCCGAGCTTGTAACTTCGGTTGTTGCGGCGCTAAAGAAAAACAGTGATATCGCGTTTGGAAATATTATCGGGTCAAACATATTCAACATTTTATTTATTCTTTCAGTAAGTTCTCTGATTCATCCCGTTGATTTTAATACCACTTTTAACCTTGAACTTTATCTGCTTGCCGGCGGAACTTTGGTGCTTTTTTTAGCCATGTTCACAGGTGGAAAGAAAATGCTGGATCGGTGGGAAGCCGGTATTTTACTTTCAGTTTACCTGTTCTACACGGTCTGGATGGTGGCAAAGGAAATTTGAATTCAAATGAACACTGAATTATTCCCGGTTGTTTTTAAGCTTTAATTCCTGCCATTCATTTTTTAAAACGCTGTAATAAATAGTGTCCCTGCGTCGGCCTTTTGTCATCAGGGTATGGCTTCTTAAAACACCTTCTTCGGTAATGTTCATGCGCAAAAGGGCATTTCGTGCAGGCACATTCAATACGTCGGTTTTAAGTTCAACCCTTTCCAGTTCAAGCACCTCGAAACAATATTTAAGCATGAGGTATTTTGCCTGGGTGTTTATTCCCTTTCCCCAAAACTGCGGGCCAAACCATGTCCACCCAATTTCAATTCTTTTGTCGCGTACCGAAAAATTGCCAAAACTTGTTGCACCTGTAACCATGTTATTTTCTTTCAGAATTACAGTAAACGGAAGCCTTGTTTTTGCCTCTTTTCCTTTCAGGGCATCGTTAAACCATGTTTCAAAATCATTTTTGTCCGACAGATCATGCGTAAAATAAACCCACATGCTTTTATCTTTTGCCAGGGTTGCCAACAGTTCGAAATCAGATTCCACAGTGGGCCGAAGTAAAATATTTTCGTTTTGTAAAGTAACGCCGGTATTGATCATAACCTGAAGCTTTGTTTTTTTTGTTTACCAGTTTTATTTCGAAGTGAAAATATGGCATTTTACTGTCAGCAGCAAAAAAATAACAGGCTCATTGTTATTTATTATCCTGTTATTCATTTTTTGTTTTTATCTTGAATTTTTAAAATGAGTTTCTTTTTTATTTTTGCGTTGATTTTTTTTGAAACATAAAACAAGCATGGGAAATAAGTCCCTGAACAGCGGTAACATAACAGGGAATGCCGCATTAATAAGGGACTTGCCATTAAAAAACAATAAATAATAATCGTATGAAAATTGAAGTCGATCAACTGGATTTGGATGAACTGAAAGAGTTGGGGGTTAAATCGTGGCCGGTTATGGAATACGATGAGGAGAAGTTTGAAGTTTTTTACGATAAAACCGAGCAGTGTTATATCGTTGCAGGCGAAGCTACAATTGTTTCCGAATTTGAATCGATTACGGTAAAACCCGGCGATTTTCTTACTTTTCCTGCCGGAATAGAATGTGTTTGGGACGTTGATTCGCCCATAAAAAAATATTATATGGTTGAATAAATCATTTTGCAGATATTCATTAAAAACAGGAACTACATTTTTTATAAGGTGAAGTTTCTGTTTTTATTTTTTTTTGAAGACTGAACAGTAAAATTGCCGTTAAAAAATATACAGATGAAAAAGATATTCTTCGCATTGGTTCTCATCCTCCTGAACCTCGCACCCTTTGCGCAAAACACAGGTGAAAAGGAAAAACAAATGCAATGGTTTGAGGATGCCAAACTCGGTATTTTTATCCACTGGGGAATTTATGCAGTTAACGGAATCGACGAAAGCTGGTCGTTTTACAACGGTTATCTTTCGCACGAAGAATATATGAACCAGTTAAATGGTTTTACGGCAAAAAACTACAACCCTGCCGATTGGGCAAAGCTTTTTAAAAGCAGCGGGGCAAAGTATGCAGTTTTAACAACAAAGCACCACGATGGGGTTGCGCTGTGGGATACAAAATGCGGTGATTTAAGTGTGGTTAAAAAATCGCCCGCCAAAAAAGACCTTGTTGCCCCGCTTGTAACCGAACTCCGCAAAAACAACCTGAAAGTGGGTTTGTATTATTCGCTGCTCGACTGGTCGCACCCCGATTATCCAAACAAAACAAAGGTTGAAAAACGCTACGAAAACGATTCGGTAAAATGGAACAGGTTTGTCGGTTTTAATTTTTGCCAGCTTGAAGAGCTTTCAAAACAGTTTAAACCCGATTTATACTGGTTTGATGGCGACTGGGAACAATCGGCAGAAAAATGGAAAGCCAAAGAATTGAGTGAAAGCCTTCGCGGTTGGAATAAAAATGTGATCCTGAACAGCCGAATCCAGGGGTATGGCGATTATGCAACACCCGAACAGGGCCTGCCGGTTACCCGTCCCGACAGCCGTTACTGGGAATTGTGCATGACTATGAACGACAGTTGGGGTTTTCAGGGTAACGACAAAAACTATAAAACTCCCAATCAAATCATCAATATTCTTGTTGAATGTGTTAGCAAAGGCGGCAATTTGCTGCTCGATATCGGCCCGAAGGCTGACGGAACAATTCCCGAAGAGCAGGTTAATATTCTGAATCAACTGGGCCGCTGGACAAACAAACATGCCGAAGCTGTTTACGGGACACGCGCAGGCATTCCGGCAGAACATTTTTACGGGCCAACTTCGCTGAATAAAAACGGCGATATCCTGTATTTGTACCTTCCCTACAATCCAAACGGACAAATTATGCTGAAGGGAATTAAAAACAAAGTCAATCGCATTTATGTGGTTGGCAATGGCACAAAGCTAAACTGGGACGTAAAAATGAAACAATACTGGAGCGCCGTTCCCGGAATTATTTATATCGATGTTCCCGAAAAAGTGCTCGATGAACAGGTTACTGTTATTGCCGTTTTGCTCGATGGCAAAGTTGATCTGTACCG
>DAOPKR010000186.1:0-5763 GCA_035391305.1 Draconibacterium sp. | reverse complement strand
TATCAAAGGCTTCGTAAATCATTTCACTGTTTCCACACAAAAAACAGTTGGTTTCTCTGTCGATTTTTTGGGTAAATAAATAATCGGTTACTCTACCGTAAAAATCACCCGTTTCATCGCCCGACAAACAAAGCTTAATACTTTCCCTCTCGTAATCAGCGTGTTCATACGCTTCTTCCTTTAGCCTCACACCATGAATCAACTGGTAATCCAACTCAGGAAAAGTGCGAATAAAACTGTGAAACGGACTTATTCCGGTGCCGGTTGCCACAAACAGAAATTTTTGTGAAGAAAACTTTTCAGGGTTGAATTTGAAAAAACCAAACGGTCCTTCCACTTCAATTTCTGTTCCCGGTTTTAACTTTTTCAGCCTGCCGGAAACTTTTCCTCCTTCAATTTCGCGCACTAAAACTTCAAGATAATTGTCATTTTCACCACTGTAAACCGAGTATTCACGCTTAGCCGATGAATTCAGATTTTTCAACATTATAAATTGCCCCGTTTGAAACTGTAAATTATTACGTTCCATCCGGATAACAAAAGTTAAATCTGTTAAATTCCTGACTGATATTACTTTATGCTTTCTCAACTATTCAGATTTATTCTAAATAAAATCGATGCAAAAGTAAAAAATATTCCCGTTGCGGCAAGTTTCGGGAAATTGGTTTTATGGAAATGAATCTCCTAGTTGGCGTAATTCAGATATTTATCGGGAGGTAATTTGTGCCTTGCTTGTTAGGACAAATTAATATTTTGCTCTCCAAAGCAAAACACGGGTTGCAGACACACACCAGCGGGGGCTAATCAGGTTTTTACATCTATCAGTTTTTCACTTTGTATTGCCCGGTTCCCCTGCACAGTTTTCCGGTTGCATCAATACCTTCGGCAACAATTATCACATTACCTGCCTGATCGCTGTTGTAAAAGGAAACCTGTGTAACTCCTGTAGAATCAGTTCTCACAACCGGATTCCAGTACAATGTATTTCTGAAATCGTCTTTTATTTGTGACTGCTGCTGTGTTTCGTAATCAGGGGAATAAAACTTCCTTATCACTGAATAACCAATAATTGTGCTGCTCTTCATTCCAATTGAATTTGGAGATCTTGTAAAAGCTCCTTTTTTTGTAAAAAAACAAACTGCTCCTCCCATTGGATTTCCATAAACCATCCCATTTTTAAGAATTTCCACTTTCTCGAATTTACCAGCCGGAATATCTGCAATCAAATCCATGTCAACCACACTTCCATCAAGAACATAAACTACTGGGGCATTATCATAATTTATCATCAACTTAACATAGCTTTCGTTCAGGTGAAGAACATCCAATTCCCTATTGGATGCCAGGTGACCTTCATCAAAAACCCTTACATATAAATGTGGAGACTTTCCTACCAGTTTGTGAAAAACATTCCCCAGTTCATCAGGTTGTGTTATAATATCCAGACTGTAATCTGCTTTCTCGTATAATCGCATAGGGCGCTTTCCAAATTTATACTTTGCAGCAATTACCTTGATTTCATTCAACATTATGGTGTCACTCAACTTCCATTTCCGGTTAATTTTCTGAAGATTTACTTCATTAAGAGAATTGGCAATATCCACTTTTTTATCATCAACATATTGGTAACCCCAACTTTGATCTTCCTTTGGAATGAATTTAAACTCAGGAAACGTGAAAGCGCTGCGGTCTAAATCAATCAATGTTTTTTTACCGTTTTCGGCTTTTGCCTGGAGCGTTACTGAAACTGTATCGTAAAAAAACAATCCGGGAAACACAAAATAACCTGTGCTGTCGCATACGGTTTGATTAAAACCGATGCCGTTTGCTAAAGTCAAAAGGTTAACTGTTGCATTGGATACAGGTTTTCTCCCCGCCAATGATTTAATGCTTCCTTTTAATCTAATTCCATTTTCAGGCTGATATACAATTTCGGGATATTGATCCTGCCGAATCACTTCCCATTCGAAATGCCTGTACCCATGGGTGAGCATTAAATTATCGAGTGCCTGAATAGTTGAAAGACTGTCATCCTTAAAATAATAAGCCGGACTTTCAACCTTTCCCTTTAGTTCGGTGCAGAGTAAGAAATTGGTAAGTATATTATTGGGATATTCTTCGTTTTCCAGTTGGTTGTCGGTATTGAATACTGATAAAGAAAGATTGGCAGAACTGGGCAATCCGTTCCGGTTAAAAGCTTTTACCTCAAGATTAACTTTTTCCCGTCGTAAATAGTCCTTTTTACCTGGTTCAATTTTAAGCGAAACGAAATCATGATGATTAACAAAAATCAGTCTTTCGCAAAGCGGAACCAGGTTTTGGCTAAACAAAGTAAATTGAGTGATACCAGTGGGCAGTTTATCTTTTTCAATAGCTAAAGAGGCAATACCATTAACCGTTTTGGCATTCCGGTTCATGTAAACCATGCCGTTTGATTTAGCCACTATATAATAATCATTTGCTGAATGACTACTGAATGACGAACCTGCTTTTTCGGCAATTTGAATTTTTACAGTATCGCTATCATACGAATTAACAGCCATTGTTACTCCTTCAACCTGTTGTTCGGGCAAATCAACTTTCATGGTAACTCCGCCTTCAACATAAATTTCTGCTGAATATTTTCTCCCCTCCTGCGGTTCAATCATAAAGCTGCCCATTCCTTTAAACCCGCTTTTAAAACTAAACAGATTCTTGCCCCGATCGTCGGATACCATTCCACTGACATCCAATCCAAAGCCATTTTTATCAGTTGCTTTAAACGCCATCCGGTTTTTAACTCCTGCCACAAAAGTTCCGCCTTCGGGTAAAAACTGAAAATCCACTTCCCTCTTTCTCAATTGAATAAGCTTTTCATCCGATTGCTTGTCCTTTAAATTCCAGATAATCAAATCTTCCTTAAAATACCAGTGGTTATCGAAATTCCGCATCCAGTCGGTATAAGCTCTTATTTGATAAACCCCGCTTGTAAGCGCATCAGATAAACCAATCTGGCCATAGGCAAGACCACTCTGCGCCCAGTAAAGCTTTCTGCTGATGATTGTTCCCGTTGCATTGGCCAGTTCAACATGAAGATTACAATCGACAATGGGAGAATCTTTCAGATAAGCCTTAAACCAAATGGTATCGTTTGTCCAGTACGACGGACGGTCGAGATGAAGATATACTTTCTCTTGGGGAAATCGCTGATTAAACAGATTGGATTTGCTGACTAACTCAAATAGTTTACCATCAGGAAATGGATTACTGAATGATGCAAAAATGAATACACTTGCAAGGACTAAAGAGAAAAGGTATTTCGATCTTAAAAATGAATTCATCTGTATAAAGTTTAAGTCGGAGTTATTTTACTGTTTAATAAACTTTAAAAAAAAATGGTACTTTTTACAATTCTGACTAACGTTAAAAATTGTAATTGGGGTTCAAAGAGTTACCAATTCCAATTTCTTCCGGTTTTATGTCAAATTTAGCCATTTGTTTTTTAATTCGCTTAGCCATTCCCAGCTTTCTTTTCTGGTCAAGGAACAGATATTGTTCTGGTGGGTTATAAGGTACTTGCTTTGTTACCATCGTCCAAATTATTACCCCAAGTTTTCTGGCAGTTGCACTTACTGCTGCTTGCCTGCCTTTGCGGAATGCAACCCTTTTAAAGAAGTCGGAAAGATGTGTGTATTTTAGGTTCCCTATTGCATTGGCTGCTTGCCTTGGCGCTATTTTCAGGCGGTTGCTTCCTTTTGGGATTTTGCTGCTAAGCACTTTGCCACCGGATATTTTATTATTGGGAGCCAACCGGGCTCAGGAAACAAATTGTTTCGAGGTATCTAACTTTATAAATCCATCGGGACCGATTTCACTCATTATAGAAAGTACTGTTGCATGGCTTAACCCTTCAATAGCCATCAAATCAACCCCTCCAAAATATTGGCATGTTACCTGGTTAAAATTTTTAATTGATATGGCATTCTTGTTTTGTCTTTTGTGTGGTTTGTCGGTGGTTTTTAGTTTGTTTTTTTCCGGTGATTTTCGCAATTCTTCTTTTATGAACTTGTCGATTTGCTTATCACAGGCATCAATTTGTTTTTGAAAAAATTGGTATGCCTGGCATTCTTGTTTTAACCCGAACAAAAAGTCTTCCCTGTTATTGCCATGAAGGGCTTTTGCTATTTCTTCCTTTGATTTACGGCAATTGTAATGCCGGTGGTTTGACAATGATTCCGGGTCAAGGTTCAAAACTGTGAAACGGACTGATTCCGGTGCCGGTTGCAACAAACAGAAATTTTTGTGAAGCATATTTTTCGGGGTTGAATTTGAAAAAACCAAACGGGCCTTCCACTTCAATTTCTGTTCCCGGTTTTAGCTTTTTTAACCTGCCGGAAACTTTTCCTCCCTCAACCTCGCGCACCAAAACTTCCAGATAATCATCATTTTCACCGCTGTAAACCGAGTATTCGCGCTTAGACGATGAATTCAGATTTTTCAACATAACAAATTGCCCCGTTTGAAACTGCAAATCATTACGTTCCATCCTGATTACAAATGTTAAATCTGTTAAATTCCTGACTGATATTACTTTATGCCTTCTCAACTATTCAGATTTATTCTAAATAAAAATCGATGCAAAAGTAAAAAATATTCCCGTAGCCGCAAGTTTTGAGAATTGGGTTTGTTGAAAAGCATACAATATGTATTGTGATAAACATTTTTAGTCATCAACTTCATTTTGTACTTTTCTATCAAACATCAGCCGAAAAACTAAAAGCATTTTTAACTTTAGCATTCATTCTAAAATAGAATTCTATGAAACGTATGATAACTTTTTCAATACTATTCTTATTTGTAATTCAACTAGTTGCCCAGGAACTTTCAAAATCAGTTTTTTACAGCGCGGGCAACAACCGGCCATGGATTTTATACCAAAACAACAATCAGGCATTGTACAAAATAATTACAAATGAAGCATTTACTCTATTGGAACAGCGGGAGCAACACATTAAAAACCTGTCTTCCAAAGCAGACTGGACAAATTATCAAAACGTAGTGAAAAGCAAATTTGACACTTCGCTGGCAAAATTTCAGAAAACACCGCTGAACGCAAAAGTTACAGGAAAACTGGAACGCGAAAATTTCACAGTCGAGAAAATTATATTCGAATCGCACCCTGGATTTTATGTTACTGCCGCCATGTTTATCCCGAAGAAACTGGCAAAGCCGGCGCCAGCGGTAATATACTGTTCTGGCCACACTGATTTGGGATTTCGCAGCGAAGTTTACCAGAGGGTGATGATAAACCTGGTGGAAAAAGGTTTTGTTGTTTTTGCTTTTGATCCTATCGGTCAGGGTGAACGGGTGCAATATGTTGATTCAGAAACCGGAAAATCGAAAGTTGGAGGCCCCACCACCGAACATTCATATGCAGGAATTCAAACACTTTTAACCGGAACTTCACTTTCTGATTATTTTATCTGGGATGGCGTGCGGGCAATTGATTATTTGGAGACCCGACCGGAAGTTGACATTAACCGGATTGGAATAACCGGACGTTCGGGTGGCGGAACACAATCGGCATTAATTTCCGCTTATGACGAACGGATTTATGCTGCTGCACCCGAGTGTTATATTACAAGTTTTAAGAGACTACTGCAATCTATCGGACCACAGGACGCAGAACAAAACCCGTACAATTTTATCAAAAAAGGAATGGACCACGACGATTTTCTGCATATTCGCGCACCAAAACCTGCTTTGATTATTACAACGACTCAC
>DAOPKR010000185.1:0-5841 GCA_035391305.1 Draconibacterium sp. | reverse complement strand
ACATTTCTGTGTAATAAAATCCCAAAGGCCCATTTGATCTGTAATAAATACTGTCTTTTGTGAATGTAACATCAGAATGATAACCGTAAAAACTATTGGACCAAAGATATCTCATGCCATTCCCAACCCAATTCCCTTTATTGTTCTTTATCGAAATATTTATATTATAAAAAGGGTCATTGGTTGTTGTCACTTTTAAAGTATCATGATGAATTCTTGTTGAGCCTTCATATTCGTAATTAATTTCACAATCATACAATCCTGTATATTGATATCTGTAATCTTTTGCCTGTGCACCAATTGAATCAGCAGATATTTCATAAGTAAATCTTTTTTTGTTTTGTGCTGCATCCAAAATTTCAAAGTCCAATAGTAAGGTGCTGTCAGTATATATATAAAATGGATTTTCCCAGGTTTTATAGTCGGGATAAAACCATTTAACAGAATAAGGTTCAACACCTCCAAAAGGTAAAATATTGAATATCCCTGTTACATGTTTGTCCGGGTATAAATAAGATTCTGTTACCTGAAATTCATAGTCTAATTCTGCTTTATTTTCCTTCTCGCATGATATATTCAAAAAAACAAAAGGCAAAATGAATAGTGTTTTTGGCAGTAGCGCAATTTTCGAAAAAATGTTATTAAAGGATTTCATTGAATTGCGGTTTTTAGTTGCAAACAAATATAATCATTAATATTCTTTTTCCCCTCTTAATGCCTTTTCATAATCAGGTACTTTAATCATTTTGTCGTAACCTTCGGGCCAGGTTTTTTTGCCAAAAATTCCCCAGTAAGCTTCCTTTGTCATGCTATCCCAGTGTAAAAGTGAGGTACGGTACTGGTTCATTTGAAACTGGTTTAGCCAAATTAAACCGAGCAGTAAAACTGCCGCAATACTTTTTAAACGAATTTTACCACTCAGTATTTTTTCAAGAATTGCAGCCATAGGAATGGCCATAATTCCATACATATCAATCATCGGGCGCGAACCGTAGCTTCCACCGTACCACCAGCACCACCAACTGTAAACCATATATATGTTGATGACAGTAAAAATCAGAATCGGTAAAAATAAATTTGATGCATATTTTCGCAACCAGAAAAAACCAAAAATGGCTAAAATCATAACAGGTGTGTAAATCAACCAGCCTTTTCGGTAACTAAACAATCCGTTAATAATCTGGGGTTCAAGGAAAAAGAATTTTCCCTGGTCCATGTAGGAATTAAATATATAATGCCCGGTTTGCGCTTTCCAATAAAGCATTTGTGGTAGTATTACAAAAAATGCTGCGGTTCCTGCAAGAAAAATCAAAATCCAGTTTTGGCGGATTCGGTTTAAAAAAACTGTAAAAGAGGTAACTCCAATTAGTGCCGGAAAAACTAGTACTATAATATTTACCGGACGGATTAATACAATTATTCCGGCCAAAAGACCTAATAATATTGAATAGACAAAAGGCTTAACCTGTTTGTGTCCTGATTTTTTTTCACTGTTGATTTCAATTATTTCAATCCATTTTAGAGAAAGGTAAATAAATGTTGAAATCAAACCAAAATTGTAAACATGTGTCATTCCGGGTTCGGCAATTACATAAAACATCATGTTTGTAGCCATCACAATCATAATCAAAACAATTGCGGTTGTTATATCCGAAAAATAACGGAGTAATAATTTCCGTAAAAAGAACAATCCTAAAAACAGATAGAAAAGTGTTGCCAGAAATATTGAGAAACTGTAAGGCCATGAATAACCAAGCGTTGAAACACCAAGTAAATGGGCCATTGCGTGAGCACCTAAAAAGAATGGAATCCATAATATGGCCATTCCCATTGTCATGCGTAAAATTGGTTTTCCGGTTGGCGAGGTCTGTAACCAAATTTGCCCTTCAAAATCAGCTGGGAGTTTTGTTGTAAATTCAAAGTTTAAATCGTTGAAAATAAAAGTCGCGGGCAAATAGGCATAATACATAATGACATCATTCTGGATAACTTTGTTTTTACCCCAGGTATTGAGGTTTTTGCCATACCAGGCGCAAATTATCAACACCAATACAATCGCCAGTTTCGAAATATACGATTTACCCATTTTTGCCATTTTGAGTTATGGTTTTACTCCAACCTGAATAACTGAAAGTCCAATTATTTTTTGTGTAAAAAAATCGAACAATTTCCAAACCGGAACCAATTCGTTATATAATTTCATTTGTCCGGATGGTATATTTTTCTTATGGAGAATACTGCCTGAAAAAAACCAGCCGAGAATTCCGATTAAGTTAAAATACTGCCGGTGAATCACCTGGAAACCATTTCCTTCAAGCAATTTAAATAAAGATTTTTGGGTATAACGTCGCTGGTGGTCAAGCTGTTTATCGAAACCATTGTACAGCCATTGAAATGCAGGTACAAGAATTACTATTTTGCCGCCAGTCTTTAACATTTTCAGGGCATTTTTCATTGCCTGTTCGTGGTCGGGAATATGCTCCACAACGTTCAGTGCAAAAATAGTGTCAAACGCTCCAATCATTTCGGGATTGTTATTTTCAAGATTTTTATCAGAAAGATCAAGTAACTTAATTCCCCGGAGATTTTTATTGTTACCAAATTTCTCCTTCAGCAAAGGAAAGTAATTTGCCTCAATATCGCTTAACAAAATTTCGGCGCCCTCTTTTATAAAAAACTGTGAAATGTTGCCAATTCCGCTTCCAATTTCAAGAATTTTTCCGCTGCAATGTGGTTTTATGGTTTCATACATCCAACGGTTAAATTTGTCGGCTCCCGAAATCAGTGTCAACGTATCTGTTCCGTATTTTGAATTTCCTTTTATTTCGCTCATTTCTTTTTTTTCAGGTTCAACCGCACTTCCTCAATCTTTTTATTTACTGAAAACATTGTATTTTAAAATGCACCAAAATGCCCTGAACCCGTCTCTCCAGCCAATTTTCTTACCTTCTTCATAGGTTCGGCCGTAGTAGGAAATTCCTACTTCATAAATTCTGATATTTGGAATTCTTGAGATTTTAGCAGTTACCTCAGGTTCAAAACCAAAGCGGTTTTCCTGTAATTTTATGTTTTTAATAATATCTGCCCGAAACATTTTATAGCAGGTTTCCATGTCGCTCAGGTTCAGATTTGTAAATATGTTGGAAACAGTTGTAAGTAGTTTATTCCCGATTGAATGCCAGAAGAAAAGTATCCGGTGAGGGTGTCCGCCCATAAAACGCGAACCATAAACTACATCGGCACCAGCTTCAACATAGGGTTTTAAAAGATCGTTGTATTCCCGCGGGTCGTATTCCAGATCGGCGTCCTGAATAACAATGCAATCGCCCGTGGCTTCGGCAATCCCGCGGTGCAGTGCAGCTCCTTTTCCCATATTCACCGGCTGGTGGAAAAGTTTCATGTTGGCAGAAGAATGATTGCTGATATAATTGTCAATTACTTCGCCTGAATTATCGCTTGAAAAATCGTTTACAAGGATGATTTCCTTTTCAAATCCATAGTTTAATTCAACTTCCAAAACCCTGTTTAAAATTTCGTGAATGGTTTTTGCCTCGTTATAAACGGGAATTACAATTGAAAGTTTCTTCTGATTTTCCATTTAAAATGCTGAATATTAAATAATGCGCAAAGATATAATTACTGTAAAA
This sequence comes from Draconibacterium sp., assembly GCA_035391305.1. Taxonomy (GTDB): domain Bacteria; phylum Bacteroidota; class Bacteroidia; order Bacteroidales; family Prolixibacteraceae; genus Draconibacterium. The sequence goes on along the minus strand of DAOPKR010000185.1, from coordinate 2,194 downwards.
ACGAGCGCATTGAAAAACTGTTTTATTCTCTGTTTTTAATCCTTAAAATTCGCATTCGGTATCGGAAAAACAATAAACTAATTTTGCATATCGTTTTTGTAAAAGCTTTTTTAGCTTAATTTTGAAAAAAAACAGCAAAATGCAAAAAATTGCCATATTCCCCGGATCGTTCGATCCGTTTACCGTTGGACACGAATCAATCGTTAATCGCGCTGTTTCAATGTTCGATAAAATTATTGTGATGATTGGGTACAACGCCAACAAAAAATCGTTTTTCCCGATCGAAATGAGAATAAAATGGATTAACCAGGTTTTTAAGGATGTTGAAAAAGTGGAGGTGCGGTTACACGACGGACTGACTGTCGATTTTTGTAAAGAAGTTGGTGCGAAATATATTTTACGGGGCTTGCGTACTTCAGCCGATTTTGAATACGAACGTGCTATTGCCCAAATCAACAAAAAAATGCACCCCGAAATTGAAACTGTTTTCCTGCTTACCTTGCCGGAACACACACCTGTAAATGCCACAATTATCCGCGACATAGTTTTTCATGGCGGCGACGCAAGCCAGTTTCTTCCAAAAGGCCTCGACATGGAAGAGTTTAAAATGAACAGCAAAAAATCAAAAAGCTAAACATGCGTGTTTTACCCTTTTTTTTGTTTTTAATTTTCTTTACAATAACAGGTTTTGCTGCTGTTACAATTCAATGCGACAATGCAAAATATGCCGGGCAGAAACTTGACTTTTACTATTATTCCGACCCGGTTTCTTCAACAACTAAACTCGTTTTTTCGCTAGAATTCGACAAAACCGGAAAGTGTACAAAAACCATTGAAACTCAAACTACTGATTTCGTTTTATGCGATTTTGGAATTTACCGCGGAATGCTTTTTATCGAACCCAATCAAACTATCAAGATTCAACTTCCTCCGGTGCGCGAAAAATCCTTTGCCGATCAGAAAAACCCTTATTTCGAACCTGTTTCGTTTTGGTTTGCCACCGAAAACAAGCAGCAACTTAATAACCAGATTGCTGAGTTTACTTCTCAATTAAATCAACTAACCGACAAATATTTCGATCAACTTTATTTTCGTCAATCCAAATCAATTTACGATTCGCTTGTTTTTTTTCTCGACAAAAAATTTGGAACAATAAAAAACGAATCGTTTGTTAATCATAAAGTTCTGTCATTGAAAATGATTGAAGCAGAAGCGTTTCGCTTAACGCCTGATGATTATTCGGCTTTGTTTAATGGTATAAAACAGCAATTCTGGCTTCACCCGGCTTTTACAGAGCTTTTCGAAAAAACTTTTAACGGGCAGTTGAGCTTTGAGGTAAAACAGGTGAAGGGTGATGAAATTCGCAAAGCTGTAAACCAGGGAAACATTTCAACTTTGCTTGAAACGACAAAAACAAAATTTAAAGTTGAAAATGAAATGGCCGAACTGGCGCTTTTAAAAATGCTGCACGATGCTTTTTATTCGGGCGATTTTTCAAAGGAATCCATTCAGAAGATGGTGAAATCTCCAAGGTTCACAAACCACAAGAACCAAATAATCAGGGAAACGGCAATTAATATTTCAGAAAAAATAACTTTTTTACAACCTGGAAATATTGCACCGACTATTTGTTTGAAAAATCTGGATGGGCAAAAAATCTGCACCAATCAAAACAATAAAAAATACAAATACATAATTTTTGCCGATACCGAAATGGCTGTTTGCCGCGAGCATCTGAAATATTTACCTGCAATTCAGCAGAAATTTGAAAAACATCTTGAGATTTTTGTTGTGTTGCGAAAAACCGAAATCTCCCATATGAAAAAATTTCTTTCCGAAAATAAAGTCCCGGGAATAAAACTGATTGACGAAAACAACGAATTTATTGATGAATATAAAGTTCGTTCGTTTCCGCAATGTTACCTGCTTGATGAAAATCACAAAGTAAAATTCGTTGCTGCCAAAGCGCCGCTTGATGGATTTGAGCAGCAATTTGGAAGTTTTATTCAGCAGGAACTTTTTCAGAAGCAAAGGAACCAGGGGAAATAATCACTTATTGCTGCTTTCAGGAATAAAAGCTATTCCTGCTGGAATGAAAATAATTCCAGACGGAATCAAAACAATTCCATTTGGAATCATAGTAATTCTCTATGGAATAGGAACGATTCCAAATGGAATATCTATGATTCCAGGT
>DAOPKR010000184.1:2585-6135 GCA_035391305.1 Draconibacterium sp. | reverse complement strand
CGCGAACAAATTTAGCATTGTTTTTAGTTTGACCAACCAATTCATTTGTTTTTTGGAATCACCAAAAAAACTCAAAAAACACGGTTTAACATACTGTTGCTTATTTCAAGCAACTGTTTTTTTCTTTCATTTTCAACCGAAATCAGCTGAAAAACTTCTCTGCATTTCTGAAAATAACTTTCAATTTTTTGTTCGGTCAGTTGTTTAATATTTAGCTGATTATATATATTCAATACTGCCTTTATTTTTTCTTCCGGATTATATTCAGCAACATTCATCCAATGCAACAATTCGGTTTTCTGTTCAGCGCCGGCATTTTGCAATGCATTAATCGACAAAAATGTTTTTTTATTGGCAAGTATATCACCGCCTATTTTTTTCCCAAAAGACTGCTGGTTACCAAAACTGTCAAGCAAATCATCCTGCAACTGAAAGGCAAGGCCCAAATTCAAACCAAAATCATACAATTGATTTGCAACCAGGTCATCAGCATTTGCCAGAAGTGCACCTGCCTTTAATCCGCATGCCAGCAAAACAGCAGTTTTCAACCTTATCATTTCAAGATATTCGACATTCAAAACATCCTGCCGGTTTTCAAACTCCATATCAAATTGCTGACCTTCGCAAACTTCGATTGCCGTTTTGGTAAACAATTCCAGCACTTCTGAAAGTCGTTTCGATTTACATTCAAGCAGATACTTGTAAGATAAAAATGCCATCACATCGCCGGAAAGGATTGCGTTGTTTTCGCTGAATTTTATATGAACTGTTGGCCTGTTTCTGCGAACCTGTGCTTTGTCCATAATATCGTCGTGGAGTAAAGTAAAATTATGGAATACTTCGATAGCAACGGCTGCAGGAATTGCCTCAATAACCGAATCAGAAAAGATATTATAGCTCAATAAAAGTAATACAGGCCGCAAACGTTTTCCACCCATTTCGAGCGAATAATCTACCGGATTATATAAATTGGGCGGTGTCATTCTCCGTAAATCATCCGATCTCCTTTGAAGTTCGGTATTTATAATTTCCTGAAGCTGGGTAATGGAATGCAACTTTAATCCTCCTTGTTTTTATCTGTTTGTTCAATTTCCAAATCTTCGAGTTCTATATCAATTTCCTCGTCGTAAATATGTAACAAAGGTTCTTTGAAAGCGCGGGTTGTAGTGCGGCGATCAAGGCTAAAAAGTAAAGTCGGTAACAAAACGAGGTTTGAGATTACTGCAACAACCAATGTTAGTGATACTAAAATTCCCATAGCCCGGGTTCCCCCAAAACTTGAAACAGCAAAAATTCCGAACCCAAAAAACAAAACCACAGAAGTATAAAGCATGCTAACACCTGTTTCTTTTAATGCGAGTATAACCGACTGCTTTATGTCCCAACCGGTTACCTTTAATTCCTGTCTGTATTTTGCCAGAAAATGGATGGTATTGTCAACAGAAATCCCAAACGCGATACTGAACACAAGAATTGTTGATGCCTTTATTGGTATTCCTGAAAAACCCATTAGAGCGGCTGTAAAAATAAGTGGTATAATATTGGGTGTTAGCGACATAACAACCATCCGCCACGATGAAAACATAAGCGCCATAATCAACGAAATTAGCAGAATAGCCAACGCCAGACTTGAAAACAGGTTATTTAACAAATAATTAGTTCCCTTAAACACAGTTATACTTGTTCCTGTAACTGTTACGTTGTAATCTTCCGGGCTAAAAATCGAGTCAATGTCGTTGTAAAAATCTGTATATAATTCCTCCATCCGTTTTACACCAACGTCTTCAACCCTAATACTGATTCGTGTAAATTGTCTTGTACTGTCGAGAAATGAATGCAGTAATCCTGCATTTTTTTCGCCGCTAGCCGCATATTGCAGAATAAAGTTTTTTTCACGGTTGTTGGGTAAACTGTAATAATCCTGGCTGCCATTGTAAAATGCCTGCTTCGAGAATTTCAGCAGGTTTAGTATTGAAGTTGGAGTTGACAATTCTTCATATTTTTCCAGCTTCTTTTCAAGTTCATCAATTTTGGCAAAATTCGGGAGTTGCATTGCACCACCTGGCTTTTTGGTGTCAATCATTATTTCGAGAGGCATGATTCCTTCAAAATTCTTTTCAAAAAATTTCAAGTCTTTATAAATTGGGTTGCTTTTGGGAATATCATCCACTACATAACCGGAGGTTTTCATCAGCGATATCCCCCAAAAACCCAGCAAAAGAATAATTGCTGTTGAAATGTAAACCCACTTTCGGTAGTTTTCAGTAATTTTTATAAACCAGTCGATAACGTGCGACACAAGCTGATATTCCAAATGCTTAACATGCTTGGCTGACGGGGTTTTGATAAAACTAAAAATCACTGGAATTAATATCAGCGAAAGCACAAAAAGCCCCATTATATTTAATGATGCCACAATACCAAATTGTTTGAGCAAATCGCTTTTAACAATTATGAAAGTTGCAAAGCCCAAAGCTGTGGTTAAATTGGTTAAAAAAGTAGCGTTGCCGATTTTGACAATTACCCTTTGCAGCGCTTTCACTTTGTTTCCGTGCTGCACAAATTCGTGATGAAATTTGTTCATCATGTAAATGCTGTTCGGTATTCCTATTACAATAAGTAAAGATGGAATCATCCCCGACAAGACTGTAATTTTATAGCCCAGCAAACCGAGTGTGCCCAGCGACCAAACCACGCCAATCAGTACAACAATCACCGGGAAAAACACAGCCTTAAACGACCGGAAGAAAAGGAAAAGAACAATGATGCAAATGGCAAGAGCAAGCGCGCTAAAAAGATATAATTCGCTACGGATAATAATTGCTGTAATTACCCTGATATACGGCAATCCGGAGTAATGCAGTTTTACGTTTTCTTCTTTCTCGAACTGCTTTCCAATTTTCTGGATTGCTTTGACCATTTTCTCACGATCTTTCGTGAGCATTTTGTCTTTATTTACTGTAATGGCAAGCAGATATGTGTTGTTTTCGTCGTTGTACAGCAGTTTTCGGTAAAACGGCAATTTCCTGAAATTTTCTTCAGCCTGGTTAAGTTCGGCTTGATTAGTGATTGTGTCGGGGAAAACCAGTTGAATTTCAAATTGTTTCTTTTCGGTATTTTTTATCAGGTTATATGAATTTGAAACCGATAAAAGATTTTCAACACCTTCTACTTTTGAAATATCGTTGCAAAGTGTTTTCCATTTCTCAAATTTTTCAAATTCGAAAAATGTTGAATCCTGAATACCTATAATGATTAAATTTCCCTCTTCACCAAATACTTCTATAAATTTTTGGTTGTCAATGTATGCCTTGTCTTTTTTTGGTAACATTGAAGCATATTCGTATGACATTTCCACTTTAAGTGCATAATAACCAAGAAAAATGGTAATCATTGCAAGCAGGGTTAGCAGTAATATTTTGTTTCGAAGGATAAAGCGGGAAACCCTAATCCACATAAACTTAAAAATTGATTAAGCCACGAAAATAAGATAATTAAGTGGAATATGAAAAAGACAAAGTTTAGTTTAAGTCATCCTTAATCCTTTCAC
>DAOPKR010000184.1:0-2485 GCA_035391305.1 Draconibacterium sp. | reverse complement strand
AAAACAAAACGATGCCGTTCAACTTTGTAAAATGCATTAAGTACCCTGGTATCTGAAATTCCACGGGCAATAATTTGGGTTTCTGTCATTTGGTTGCGAAGTTCGGTAAAATCGGTTCTTTGCGCACAGGATTGAGTACATGTTAAGCTAAACACAAGGATTAAAAAACTGATAATCCGGTTATTATCGATCTTCCTTTAATATTCAATTGAAACATTTCTGATCTTTTTCAGTTTCAACGCAACATTAAATTGGAAGGTTTCTCTTCGTTTAAAATTTCAAATTAAATAAGGAGAAACAATAAGTTAACATTTATGCAGGATTTTATTTTAATGTAGAAAACTTATTTATTTTTGTATCGAAATATATAGATATTTGTATATATTGAATTAAATCGAAGTAAATCAGATATTAAAGATGAATAATAAAATGGAAAAAATACTAATCATTGGTGGTGTTGCTGCCGGAGCTACAGCTGCTGCCAAAGCTCGCCGTTTATCACCCGATGCACAAATTACAATGCTCGAAGCCGGACCGGATATTTCATTTGCCAACTGTGGGTTACCCTACTATATTGCAGGTGATATCGACAGCCGTTCGAAATTGATTTTGCAAAGTCCTGAAAGTTTTAAGGAGCAATATAATGTTGACGTTTATACTAATACTGTTGTTACCGACATTAATAAAGTGGCTCATTCCGTGAATACAGTTGATAGCCGCGACGGTTTAAAAAAGACTTTTGAATATACAAAATTGATTTTGGCACAGGGTGGACGGCCAATTCAACCCGATCTGCCCGGATCAAATTCCGACCATGTATTTAGCTTGTGGACACTGGATGACATGGATAAAATCGACAATCATTTAAAAACCAAGGAACCAAAAACAGCAGTAGTAGTTGGTGGTGGTTTTATTGGCCTCGAAATGGTTGAAGCCCTTGTAAAAAGGGGTTTAAAAGTACATGTTGTTGAGAAAATGCAGCATGTAATGTCGATAATGGAAGCCGAAATTGCAGGTTTTATTACTCGTGAATTGAAAGCTTTTGGCGTTGGCGTTCATACCGAAACAGGAGTTACAAAAATCAATTCCCATTCGGTTGAACTGGATAACGGAAAAACACTTGATGCTGATATGGTTTTACTCTCGATTGGCGTGCGCCCAACTTTGCAACTGGCCAAAGATGCCGGATTGGCAATTGGCGAGGCAGGCGGTTTGCTGGTAAACGACAAACTCCAAACTTCTGATACTGATATTTTTGCTGCCGGAGATATGGTTGAAATCGAGCATCGTGTAAATGGCAAAAAAGTAAGAATTCCGTTAGCTGGTCCAGCAAACCGTCAGGGGCGAATTGCTGCTGAAAATGCACTTGGTGGCAATCACAGTTATAAGGGTTCAATTGGAACCTCGGTTGTACGTGTTTTCGATGCAGTTGCCGGAACAACAGGACTTTCGCTTAAACAAGCCCGTGCAGCCGGAATTGATGCTGACGCTGTTGTAGTTCACAAAGAACATCACACCTCGTATTATCCGGGCGCTGAAACTGTTACTGTTCTGCTGGTCTTCGATAAAAAAACAGGTGTGGTTTTAGGCGGTCAAACCGCAGGTTACAAAGGTGCCGACAAACGCCTGGATGTAATTGCAACAGCAGCCGCTGCCAAACTTCCTGTCAGCGAAATTGCTGATATCGACTTTGCTTACTCACCTCCAATTGGTACTGCCAACGATGCTATGAATATGGCTGCTTATGCTGCTGAAAACAAAATGTCAGGTTTCAGTTCAAGTGTAATGGTTTCTGAATTGGATGATTACATTGAAAAAACGCAGCAGGTAATTGTATTGGATGTGCGCGATGTTTTTGCCAATCAGAAAAGCAAGCTGAACGGTGCTTATCATTTACCACTTGAAATGTTGCAGGAAAATCTGGAACGGATTCCAAAAGATATCCCCATTTTGGTTTACGATGAAACAGGCAAAAAAGGGCACCAGGCTTTGCGTACGCTTGTGGGAGCAGGATGCAGGGAAGTTGTAAATATCTCAGGCGGACACACTTCTTTACAACGTCATGCTGCAGCTGCAGGGTTTAAAAATTTTAGTATGATTCCTCTTCCAATCGATAAAAAAAGTATCGGTGAAAAAGTTTTGGAAGAAACAGAAACGAATAAAAATGTAAGCGCCGGCGAATTGGAACGTTTGGTTATTGATGTGCGCACACCCGGCGAATTCAGAAGCGGAGCTTTCCCCAATGCGTTAAACATTCCCCTTGACGATTTAATGTCGGGAAAAGTAGATCTCGGTTCAAATCCCGATCGTGAAATTATAGTTTATTGCGCTTCCGGAGCCCGTTCGGCTTATGCGCAGCAGGTTTTGATGAGCCATGGTTTTACCAACGTAAAAAACGGTGGAGGAATTTCTGCAATGATGGCTAGGTATTAAAAAAATTGCTGTTTAATTTATTATATAAGAGAGTCGGCTAACTAAACAGGTT
>DAOPKR010000183.1:4250-6193 GCA_035391305.1 Draconibacterium sp. | reverse complement strand
ATTGTTTCTCCAAATGTAAAAATTTATTGAACCCCGCGTTGTAATACACATAACAATTTTGTAAACAGAATGGGCTTTGGAGCATTTTCCTGCCTTCAGGCTAACAGGAAAAAACTTCCTGTTTGCGGAAATTGCACCCTTGTAGGTAGTTGACCCGTCCTTGTTGAGAATATTCGCTCCCTGCTTAACAGGGCTACCTGATCTTAAGCAGGACAGGTGAAATCCTCCCGAATTCTGAGTTGGAGCGCGGGAAATATTAATACTGGTAGTTAATTTTCATTCCGGCGCACACAAAGAGAAAACGGACTTAGCATTTGCTGATGGGGTTTGGTAGCGTTTCAAATCATTTAAAAATCGAATTTGGTGATATATCATTACAAATAGGGATGCCCTTGTGAAAAAGTGCCATACAGAATCATAATAAATTGGGATTGTACGGGCCTGGCCTCGACCCTAAATTTGCACTGTTTTTTAGATTGATCTGCATATAAGCGGTGGTTATTTCTGATTTGTGAAGATGATAATATGATGATAAATCGATTTCCAATAATATGTTTCCTTGTTTTTGCTGCTGTAAATGTTTTCGGGCAAACTGCATTTTCAACAATTACGGGTACTGTGAAAGATGACAAAGGTGAGGCTGTTCCGTTTTGTTCGGTGGCCATTTTAGGTACAAACACGGGCACTGTCACTGATGCCAGTGGATACTTTTCGCTTGAATTTCACAAATCGGGAAATGAAACAATCGCAGTTAGCTGTGTTGGTTTCGACACAAAACATATTCCCGTAACACTAAAACAAGGCAGCTCTTTCAATGTCGATGTTATTCTTAATACAAGTTCAATTGCCATTAACGAAGTAGTTGTTACCGAAAAGAGTGAAATAACCCAGAGAAAGGAGCTTCCGTTTACCTTAACTGCCATTGATGCCAAACCATTGCAGGGAAAAAACCTTGACATAAACCAGATTCTGAATACTACTTCAGGAATAAGAATTCGCGAAGAGGGTGGACTGGGTTCAAAATTTAATTTCTCGCTGAATGGATTTACGGGTAACCAGGTAAAGTTTTTTCTGGATGGGGTTCCGATGGATAATTTCGGAAGTTCCCTGTCACTGAACAATATTCCGGTTAACCTGATTTCGAACATTGAAGTTTACAAAGGTGTTGTGCCCATTCAACTGGGTTCCGATGCACTGGGCGGTGCGGTGAATGTTACAACAAACCACAAAATCAGAAATTTTATCGATGCCTCCTATTCATTTGGTTCTTTTAACACCCACAGGGCCGCGGTAATCAGCAGAGTTACAAATGCAAAAACAGGAATTACTGTAAATGCAAATGCTTTTTACAATTATTCCGACAACGATTATGTGATGACATTAAGCGTTGCTTCCATCGAAAACGGGGGTAAATATGGCCCGCCCGAAAAAATCCGCCGTTTTCATGATGCCTATGAATCGATGACTGCCCAGGTTGAAGTGGGCGTAACCGACAGAAAATTTGCCGACAGGTTGTTTGTGGGCGTAATCGGCTCGGGAAATTACAAGGAACTGCAAACCGGCCACAACATGAACATTGTAATCGGTGAGGCATACGATGAAGACAAAGTGATAATCCCGACTTTAAAATACTCGAAAACCGATTTTATAACCGAAGGTTTAAATCTGAATGTATTTGCCAATTACAACATGCGGCAGGCGCTGAGCGCCGATACAAGCAGCAGAAAGTATGACTGGTATCAGCATTACGAGATTAAAGGCGTTACAACCACAAGCGGTGAAATTGCCTGGAACAAAACACTTTTTAGTTATAACGATAACTCGGCGCTTGTTACTTCCGGGATCAGTTATAAAATAAACAACAATCATTTTATTTCGGTTAACAACACATTCAGCCATTTCACAAGGCTTGGCGAAGACCCCATCAGTTTGTCGGTTGTGCC
>DAOPKR010000183.1:2957-4150 GCA_035391305.1 Draconibacterium sp. | reverse complement strand
GAAATGTTCGGGAATGGCCTGGCCCTGCTGAGCAACCTTGATATAAAGCCTGAAGAGAGCAGAAACTTTAATGCCGGTATTTTGAGCAACAGGCGTTTCAACAACCACAGGGTTCTTGCTGAAATTGAGTATTTGTACCGCCTGCCTGAAAACATGATTCGCTACAAAGCCGAAGGAAACGACGGCTATTATGAAAACGAAGTTTCGCTAAAAGGGTACAGTGTTGAAGGTGGAATTAAATACGACTTCAGGAGTAAACTGAATATTGAACTTAACGGAACTTATCAGAAAATGGTTCATAACAATAAAACAACCCCGTCGGGTGGAGTTAATTATTTGTATGAACAGCAACTGGCCAACATTCCGTATTTATTCGGGAATTTAAACGCTGGCTACCAGTTTTATGACGTTTTGCGTGATGGCAATATTTTGTCGCTAAACCTTTCAACCCTTTTTGTTGAGTCCTTTTATTTAAAATCGCCGTCAAATGGCGCTCCTGCCGGTAAAAACGACATACCCCGACAGATTTCAAACTCGGCAAACATTGCATACAGCATAAACGACGGGCTTTTCAATATATCACTTGCCTGTACAAATTTCACCAACAACGAATTGTATGACAACTGGAAATTGCCAAAACCCGGGCGCGCATTTAACCTGAAACTTCGCTACTATTTTTCGAAATAATTACTATTTAATAATTAATAAGTTAATACAATGAAAACAAATTTGATTAGAATTAAACTTTCCCTTCTTGCTGTAACTGCCCTGTTTTTTACAGCATGCGAGAATAACGACCCGATGCCTGACACAGCAGAAGCCAACTATGTAATGTCGTTAAGAACTATGGGTGCCAACGACGAAAGTTCCGACTATTTACTGGTTGCCGATGATTTAATGTCGGGTGAAATTTCGGCACAGGGAAACGGTGTTGAACTTGTGGGCTGGAACTACATTGGTAAGTACGGCGGCACATATTTTTCATTTGGTTACGACCTGAATGAGTGTGTGGGGTACAAGATTGTAAATAATGAGTTGAAGGAACAGGGGAAGTTTGTTTTTGAACGTTTCGATGTAATGAACCCGATTGACAACAATACTTTTATGGCAATTGGCGCTCCCTGGGGTGGTGGTTCATACGACTGCCAGTTGCAGGTAGTTGATATCAGCGATATTTCAATTGCCAAAACTGT
>DAOPKR010000183.1:0-2857 GCA_035391305.1 Draconibacterium sp. | reverse complement strand
GTATTTATTGTAGCAGTTACAGGCGCTTTGTATGCTTTTAAATCAGAAATTGAATCGTTTACACAAGGCTTTAAAAACGTTGAAGCGCAACCCGGAAAGGAATTCATTTCACCTTCGGAGGCAAAAAAAATTGCTGCCCCTGTATTTCCTGAAAAAGAGATTCATGGCATTGTTTACGGTGAAAGAAACCGTGCATTGGAAGTAGTATTTTTTGAAAGTGAACCGCTGTTTTACAGGTCGGTTTTTATAAACCCTTACAGCGGTGAAATAATTAAGATAAAAAACCATCGGCGCGATTTTTTCAATATAGTTTTAAGCGGCCATTTTAATCTTTGGTTACCCTTTAAAATTGGTATGCCCATAATTTCCTCGGCCATTTTAATATTTGTTGTAATGCTCATTACCGGACTGGTACTTTGGTGGCCCGGAAAAAAATCGAAATACAAACAGGGCTTTTTTATCAGAAAGAATGCGCAGGGCAAATACAAATTAATCGACCTGCACAGTGTATTTGGTTTTTATTCAAACCTTGTGCTTTTGGTTTTGGCGTTAACAGGACTGGTTTGGGGCTTTCAATGGTTTTCGAAAGGTGTTTATACAATTACAGGCGGAACAAAAGAACTTGCTTTTAAATATCCAAATTCCGATTCCACACTTGTGAATACTTTAAGTTATACCGATGCATCAGTCGATAAACTTTGGAATCGTGTAAAAAAAGAATATCCTGAAGGCGCTGAAATCGAAGTTCATTTTCCGCATGAAGACAATCACGAAGCTTTGCTGATTCATATAAATACTGATAACAAAACATTCTGGAAAACCGACTACAGGTACTTCGACAAGTATTCGCTTGAAGAGTTAAGTGTTGACAATATCTGGGGCAGGTTCGAAAACACAAACAAAGGCGCAGATAAACTCAGAAGAATGAATTATGACATTCATATTGGCTCGATACTGGGTTTGCCCGGCAAAATCATAGTGTTTCTTGCAAGTCTTGTTGCAGCCAGTCTTCCGTACACAGGTTTTTTAATGTGGAGAAACAAACGAAATGAAAAGAAGGAATTTTTGAAGAAGATGGAAATATAAGTTATGAAAATAATATGTTGTCGCATCTACTCATACCTGCTCCAACGAGGGGGTAATTGTTGCAAGCTTATTCTGATTGAAGTTCACAGCGATTCTCCCCTTGAGGGGAGGAAGGGGTGATGATTGCAAATACGTCATTATTTATTTATACAACTTAGTCAGAAGGTGAGGGTATGGATTTTTTTAATTTTCTAAAGGCAAAAAGAAACAGCGAACTGCTCATTTTGTACGGAACAAAATCGGGTAATTCAAAACTGATTGCCGAACAAACTCAAAAGTATTTCGATAAATACGGAATAAAATCTGTGTGTAAAAACATGTCGGGTTTCGACCCCGTGAAACTTAACGAAACGCAAAAACTGCTTGTTGTTGTGAGTACACATGGCGAAGGCGAACCGCCGCCTGCAGCAGAGCGTTTTTTTAAAGTGTGCCTGTCGGATGAAATGACGAAATTGCCACAGTTAAACTATTCAATTTGTGCTTTGGGCGATTCTTCATACGACGAATTCTGCTGGGCCGGAAAAGAACTCGACAGGCGTTTTACAGAACTTGGCGCAAAAGCATTTCATCCTCGGAAAGATTGCGATCTTGAGTTTTCAGAAGACGCAGTTCAGTGGATAAAACAGGCGGCTGAAGCATTAATCTCAAAAACGGAAAAGCCTGTTGCAGCAGAAAAGTTTAAGCCCGGTTTTGAAACAGGTGAAACCTACTCAGCCAGAATAAAAGAACGTATTTTGCTTACAAAAGGCGATGAAGTTGCCCCGGTTTATCATTTAACCTTGGATACAGGAGATTCAGAATTGCAATACAATATTGGCGATTCTGTTGAGATTATACCTGAAAATCCGGACTGGCTGGCCGAAGCGCTTATTCACAAGCTTGTAAACGGAGAAACTGCAAAAACTGATACAGCAGGCATAAAAAAACGGCTTGTAAATGATTATGAAATTACTTCTTTATCGGGCAAAACAGTTTATGATTATGCCAATCTGACAAAACAAGGCGCTTTGAATGATTTACTTCAAACGCCTGAAAATTTGAAATTATATACAGAAAAGGCCAATGTGCTTGATTTGCTCAGTGATTATCCTGCCAAAACGGATATTGCAGGTTTTCTAAAACTACTTCCCAAAATAAAAGGAAGAAAGTATTCAATCGCATCAAGTCAAAAATCTTTTCAAAACGAAGTGCACCTCACCATAAAAACCATCCGTTACAATTACCAGGGTAATTTGCACGAAGGGTCTGCTTCGGTTTATGCAAACGAATTCCTGCCGGTAGATAGTAAAGTTCAGTTTAAGCTGAGTCCGAATGTGTCATTTCAATTGCCTGAGAACAATGATACGCCTGTAATAATGATTGGGGTAAGCACAGGCATTGCACCGTTTCTGGCAATTTTGCAGGAAAGGGAAGCATTGCAGTTACATGGCAAAACCTGGCTGATCTGGGGAAATAAATATCGTGAAAAGGATTTTCTGTACCGCGATGAAATAATGAACTATAAAACAAACGGAATTCTTGAAAAGCTTGATACTGCTTTCTCGTGCGACAACGGAGAACCCAAATATGTAAACGAAATTCTGCTTGCAAAAGCGGTAGATTTAAAAGACTGGCTTATGAAAGGGGCTCATATTTATGTTTGTGGTTCGCTAAAAATGGCGCACAATGTAAAACATACTTTAGCTGAAATCTGCAACGAAAGCCATGATAACCTGTTAAGTTTCGATGAAATCCTTAAACAGGAAAGGTATCACGAAGACGCATATTAGCA
>DAOPKR010000182.1:0-6251 GCA_035391305.1 Draconibacterium sp. | reverse complement strand
CCCATGCGGCAGCATTTATACAAATCCCAACCTTTCAGAAAACCATAAATAAACCCGGCACCAAAAGCATCGCCGGCACCTAAAATATTTACTACCTCAACCGGAAAACCGGGTACTTTTTGGATAGTTCCGTCAGGTAAATAAATTACTGCACCGCGCGATCCCGTCTTTATAATAAGTGCGTCAACACCGAGGTGTAAAATGCCTTGAATGGCTTCGTCGATATTACCTTTTATTTCGGGCGCAGAAATTTGCTGATGGCTGATACTTAGTTGCGATTCATCGGAAAGATAAGCAGCCAGAATTTCTTCTTCAGTACCTAAAACTACATTTACATTTCGCATAAAAGCGCGGGCAGTTACTCCAAATGCCCGAATATCATGCCACTGATCGGCTCTGAAATCGAGGTCAAGCATAACCGGAACATCGTTTTTACGTGCTATTTCTGCTGCCAGAAAAGCAGCGCTTCGGGTAGGTTCAATATTTAAGGCTGTTCCTGAAACTTCAAATAACCGTGATTTTTCGATCCCGGCTTTTAAAACCTGGTCGATATTGATTTGCGAGTCGGCGCAATTATCGCGGTAATAAACCAATGGAAAACGATCGGGTGGCTCAATACCGAGAAGTACCGCGGAGCTTCTTGTGCCGGGAATAACCCATACATTTTCTGTTCGTACATTTTCGTTTTTCAAAAAGTTGAGTATGAAATCGCCTACTTTGTCTTTTCCAACTCCCGAAAGCAGTGAAGCATTCAATCCCAGGCGGCTGCAACCCACTGCAATATTTAAAGGAGAACCGCCCACAAAAGCATGAAACCCGGGAATTTCTTCAAACGGAGCGCCCACTTCCTGTGAATACAAATCGATTGACGATCTTCCGTAAGTAATTACGTCGTATAATTTTTCGTTTTTGTTCATATTATTTTTGATTAGTATCAAGCATTAAGTTTCAAGTATCAAGATTCAAAAACAACAGGTTTTTACTTTTAAAGTCTATTTTCCTGTTGCTCAAATCTTGATATTCATATCTCATATCTCACATCTATTTATTATTCATTTCCGCCTTTACCATTGGAATCCGCGGATCGCGTCCTTTCCATGAATTGTAAATCCATTTGTGATCCGGGTCATCGGTATTTGCCAGTGACTGGTCGCTTCCGGTTAAAAAGTTGAGGTAATAAACATTGTATCCATGACCGGCAACTACCGGATGATAACCTTCAGGAACCAATACCACGTCGTTGTTTCTGGCAACAGCAATTTCGTCCAAACTCCTGTCGTCATTATAGATTTGCTGAATGGCAAAGCCCTGCGGTTTATCTATCTTATAGAAATAGGTTTCTTCAAGGCAGGCCTCGGTAACCATTCCGTCTTCATCAAATTTTCGGGTATCGTGTTTGTGCGCCGGAAACGAACTCCAGTTTCCTGAAGGTGTGTAAACTTCTACCGAAACCAGCCGGTGACAATTGAAACCGGGTTGAACCAAACTGTTAATTTGTCGGGTTGCATTGTCGCCACCACGTATTTCAATAGCTGCTTCTTCGGGGCGTTTAAAACAAATCGGATGATCTTCGTCGGTTTCGCACCAACCATAAGCAATATCCAGATTTTCGCTTTCTGCAATCAATTCAAATTCGGTGTCGCGGGGAAGGTAAAGTGTATGCGCAATTCCGCTGAAAACGTCTTTCCTTCCGTTAATAGTTTCAAAGTTTCCCTTGTCGGTTTTTACCGAATAATTTCCGCCCAGCAATATTATTGCATATTCATTTTCCCAGGTGTTTGCTTTCCATCTTTCGCCACGTTTCATTAAGCGGGCTTCAAAATTCAGGAATTGCCAACCTGTTTCCTCTTTCAGAATACTTTGGTAAATGCCGTATTCAGCAGTTGGTTTGGCTAAAAGTTTATATTTTTTATCTCTTTTCATGTTTGTTTTATTTTATTTCTGAAGCTTTTCCAGTTGCTCTTAATAATTCAAATTTTTCAAGGTTGAATTTTTCGAATTCGTTTATAAAGGTTTTTCCGGGAATAATGGGGTCGAATTGTGCCGGAGAAAGTTCAAAGAATTCGCGGTGAACCCGTGTCCAGATGAGGCGGGCATCGGTGGCAATATTTATTTTGCACACCCCCAGTTCTATGGCTTTTAAAAGTTCAGTATTTGAAACTCCTTTTGCATCGGTTCCAAGTTGCCCGCCAGCAGAATTTATTCGCTCAATTTCTTCGATATTAACTGCTGAACCACCATGTAAAACCAATGGAAACCCGGGTAACCTAATTTGTATTTCCCGTAAAATATCAAACTGTAAACCCTGCTCGCCTGAAAATTTGTATGCTCCGTGGCTTGTTCCAACAGCAATTGCAAGGCTGTCGCAACCGGTTTGTTTTACAAACTCTTCAACTTCCGACGGCTGGGTAAATTTTTTGAGTTTTTCGTCGATATTCAAATCGTCCTCAATTCCACTTAAAACACCAAGTTCGGCTTCAACCGTAATATTGTTCGAATGTGCTTTTTCAACTATTTCACCGGTAATTGAGATATTTTTTTCGAAAGTTTCGTGCGAAGCATCAATCATTACTGAATTATATCCGCCCGATTCGATACTTTGAAGCGCATGTTCCCTGTTTCCGTGATCGAGGTGGACTGCAAAAATCGTTTTCGGATATATTTTTGAGGCAGCCGAAATCATTGCCAAAAGCATTTCGGGGCCTGCATAATTTCTGGCAACCGGCGTAGTTTGAACAATGAAAGGAGCGTTGGCTTTTTGCGCCGCACTAAACAAACCAAGTACCTGTTCCATGTGCCAAACATTCACGGCTGCAATTCCGTAACGTCCGTAACAGTTTTTGAATATTTTATTGGTAGAAACAATCATCTGTTGAAAACCAAATAGTTAGTGTAATAATTTCTGTGAAAGTTACGCCTTTGTTTTTATGGATTCCAAATAATTGCAGGGAAATTTTATGCAAACCTTTGCATAAAAGAGAGCCACACCCAACCTTTCTGAGAGGGAAAGAATAAAAGAATAAAAGTAATTTGTTTACCTCGAAGAACCCCTGATTATAAGTTCAGGAAATAGTTTTTCAACCCTGATTTTTGAAAGGTCGTTGTTTGTATTTACACGTTTCATCAGTATTCGTGCTGCCAACATTCCCAATTCGTAGGTTGGCTGCCAAACAGTTGATAAAGAGGGTTTAAAGTAGGAAGAGTGCGGATCATCGTCGAAGCCAATTATTGAAATCTGATCGGGAATTATTATTCCGGCTTCTTTTAACACAAACATTGCTCCAATTGCAACCCCGTCATTTATTGTAAAAATAGCATCAGGCGGATTTGGAAGCGCCAGCAGTTGCTTGGTTGGCCTTATTCCATGTTTTGGTGTAAAACCTCTGCTTTCAACAATATATTCTTTTATAACAGGTAACCCATGTAATTTTAGCGCTTCTTTATACCCGTCCAAACGGTGCCTTGCCGTTGAAAGCGTTGAAGGGCCGGCAATGTGGGCAATCCTCCGGCATCCTGAATTTATCAGGTGTTCAACTGCCTGAAAAGCGCCTTTGTATTCGTCAACAAATACTTTGTCCACCTCAATTCCTTCACAATCGCGGTCGAAAATAACCAGTGGAATATTATTTTCAGTGAGAATTTTTAAATGGTCGAATTTTTTTGTTTTTGAAGAAGGCGATATCAAAAAACCATCAACCCTGATAGAAGCAAATGTGCGGACCAAAGATTTCTCTTCTTCAAATGATTCATTTGATTGGCCGATAATCATGTTAATGCCCAGCGGATTTAGTAAATCCTGAATTCCGCTGATGATAGATGAAAAAAAGTAACTTGTAATTTCAGGAACAATTACGCCAATTGTGTTTGTCCGTTTTTTCAGCAGATTTAATGCCAGTAAGTTGGGTAAATAGTTTCGTTTTTTTGCCAGTTCAATAACAGCTTCCCGGGTTTTAGTGCTGATAGCGGGGTGGTTATTCAAAGCTCTTGAAACGGTTGACGGGGAGATTTTTAATTCTTTGGCGATTTCAGTAATTGTTGTCCGCGATTTTTTCATTTCGATACAAAAAAAGATCTGTTAATCTCAACTTAAAAAGAATGCCAAATTAGTCCAAATCCAACAGTTTACCTAATTCCTGCATTTCAGAAAAAACGGTTGCACCTAGTTCTTCAAAAGTATTTTTGTTTTTGCCATGTGCAAATCCGAAAACGTTAAAACCACCTGCTTTTGCTGATTGAACACCTGCCAGGCTGTCTTCAATAACGGCACATTCAACGGGTTGAAACCCCATTTTTTTTGCTGCATGTAAATAGATTTCAGGTTCAGGTTTCCAGCTTCCAATTTCGTAGCAACTAAAAATATTGCTGTCGAAATAATCAATCAAATTGGTTGTGGTAAGGTTCAGTTTTATTTTTTCAACCGGTCCACTTGAAGCCACGCCAACCGGAACATTAATTTTTTCGAGTAATTCATGAATTCCTTTTATGGGTTTGAGGTCGGTTTTGAATGCTTCATATGAACGTTTTCTGAATTCAGCTTCAAAGTCTTCAGGTAATTTGCCATTTATCTTTTCACTGAAAAACTTTAAATTCTCTGTCATTGAAGTGCCCGTAATTTGTTTCAAAACAGTATCGAAATCAAGTTTTGAACCTAATTTTGAAGCCATTTCCTGGAATATTTTTGCCGAAATTGCCTCACTGTCAACAAGTACTCCGTCGCAATCAAAGATGATACATTTGAATTTCATGTTTTTTGTTTTTACAGCTTGCAATAATACCATAAATATTGTTTTTTACATTTTAAGTGTTAGTTTAGCACTTATAAAATTAAATGACAATCAATAACAAAAACTCTAATGAAAGCAAAGATTATTCCGTTCGTTTTACTGGCAATTGTTGCTATTTCGGCAACAGCGCAAAACAAAATTATTATTAACACCGATTTGGGTAAAGAGAAAATAAGCAAACACATTTACGGTCATTTTTCCGAACATTTAGGAACCTGTATTTACGGTGGTTACTGGGTTGGCGAAGATTCAAAAATCCCGAATACAGCCGGAATCAGGAACGACGTTGTAAATGCCTTAAAGGAAATTGGTATTCCGAATTTGCGCTGGCCCGGTGGTTGTTTTGCCGACGAATACCACTGGATGGATGGAATTGGGCCAAGAAGTGAACGTCCGACAATGATTAATACACATTGGGGCGGTGTTACCGAAAACAACGCTTTCGGTACCCACGAGTTTTTGGAACTCTGCAACCAGTTGGATTGCGAACCCGTTATCTGCGGAAACCTTGGCAGCGGCTCGGTTCAGGAAATGTCGCAGTGGGTTGAATACCTGAATTCATCAAACATTAGCCCGATGACTGATATACGCAAATCGAATGGCAGGGAAGAACCCTGGGGAGTAAAATACTGGGGACTTGGAAACGAAAGCTGGGGTTGTGGCGGAAGTATGACCGCAGAATATTATGCCAACGAAATGCGCCGCTATGGAACGTTTACAAAAAATTACGGTGATAACAGATTGTATAAAATAGCAACTGGACCCAGTGATTCAGATTATAACTGGATGGAAACACTGATGAAAAACGGAAATCCCGGAAATAGTTTTCAGGGAATTTCGCTCCATTATTATACCATTTGTCACGACTGGAGCAAAAAAGGTTCTGCCACACAGTTTGACGAAAAAGAGTATTTCACCACGATGAAAAAAACTTTGTTTATGAATGAATTACTCGATAAACACATTCGCATTATGGACAAATATGATCCGCAAAACCGTGTTGGTTTGGTGGTTGACGAATGGGGAAACTGGCACGATGTTGAGCCGGGCACAAATCCCGGGTTCCTGTACCAGCAAAACACTTTGCGCGATGCTTTGGTAGCTTCGGTAAACCTCGATATTTTTAACCAGCATGCGCGCCGTGTGAAAATGGCCAACATTGCACAAACTGTAAATGTTTTGCAGGCGATGATTCTTACAAAGGATGACAAGATTGTAAAAACTCCGTCGTTTTATGTTTTTAAAATGTACACTGTTCATCATGATGCAACTTTGCTTCCTTCAGATATTACCTCTGAAAAATATACTTATGAAAACGAATCTGTTCCGGCCATTTCTGTAACCGCCTCAAAAGATGCTTCGGGCAAAATTCATGTTACCATTTCAAACCTCGACCCAACAAATGGTAAAGAAATAACATGCGATTTAAGGGGAACAGATAAGGTTTCGTTTGTTCGCGGGCAGGTA
>DAOPKR010000181.1:0-6315 GCA_035391305.1 Draconibacterium sp. | reverse complement strand
GGGTCTTTGTTAACCAGTTCAGGTTCATCGGCAAGGGCAGGATTTACTTCAGTAACCTGGCCACCAACAGGCATAAATAAATCCGACACAGTTTTCACTGCTTCCACTGTTCCAAAAGTATCGCCTTTTCCAAGGTGTTCGCCTTCGGTTTCAATTTCAACAAAAACCACGTCGCCCAGTTCGCCCTGCGCAAAATCGGTAATGCCAATAATAGCTACATCTCCTTCAACGCGAACCCATTCGTGATCTTCCGTGTATCTTAAATCTGCCGGTATTTTCATTTTTTTAATTTTTTAAGTTTTGTTCAAAAATAATACTTTTTAATGAAAGAAACAGGTATAAAAATCAGCCAATTCACAATTTATTCATTTTAAATTCAAGAGTTACCCCAAAAAAAATGCTTGTCATTTTGTATAATTGCAAAAATTAAAGATTTATGTTTTCAGAAAAAGCAAATTCCCTGGAGGCACTTGATGCAGTTGCCGAAAAGTTAATACGTCAGTTTCCCGATCAATATATTTTTGCATTTTACGGTAAAATGGGGGCAGGTAAAACCACTTTCATACAGTCGGTTTGTAAAGTTTTGGGAACACATGACAATGTTACAAGCCCAACCTTCGCATTAATTAATGAATATAAAACCGGGCAGCAAAAATCTATCTTCCATTTCGATTTTTACCGGATCAAGGATATTGAAGAAGCTTTTGATCTGGGATACGAAGATTATTTGTTCAGCGGAAATTATAGCCTGATTGAATGGCCTGAAATGATAGAATCTTTACTTCCTGATAATATTGTTAAAGTGAAAATTGAAGTTGGTGATGATGGTGTACGCACCATATCGGCTGAAATAGTTTAACCAGGTTTTATTCATTTTGAAAATTCCACATTTGAATGTAACTTGTTCACTGTTTAAAACGATATAAAACCAGAATCAAATCATCCGGTAAAAATGACTTCAAAAGAAAAATCAAAAGAAACCCACCTGATTTCAAAAACCATGCTCATGCCGCAGGAGGAGATGCTGGAAATAAAAAAGCGCGGGCAGAAAATTAAAATCGGCATCCCTTCAGATTTTTCAAAAGTTGAATACCGGGTTCCACTTACACCGCAGGCAGTTGATTTGCTGGTTTCCTATGGGCACGAGATTTTAATTGAAACCAACGCCGGTAAATCGGCCAGCTACTCCGACAAAGCATACAGCGACATGGGTGCGGTGATTGTCGAAACAAGCGCCGAAATTTTTCAATGCGATATTATTTTGCGCATTTCGCCATTTAGCAGCGAAGAAATTGATATGCTCCGCGGAAACCAGGTAGTTTTATCAAGCATGCAGCCACACGCTTACTGCACCGATTCTATTCAGAAAATGATGCAAAAAAAGGTAACGGCCATCGCTTTTGAATATCTTGAAAATGAAGAAGGTTTTATGCCGTTTGTGCACCAAATGAGCCAGATTGCAGGGGTAACTTCAATAACCATAGCAAGTGAATATTTGAGTAAATCGCGAAACGGGAAAGGTGTTCTTTTTGGCGAAGTTACCGGTGTGACCCCCGCAGAACTTGTAATTATAGGTACAAGCACTGCCGCTGAATACGCAGCACGCGCAGCTGTCGGGCTTGGAATATTTGTTAAAGTTTTTGATACTTCGGTTTACGAATTGAGCAAACTGGAGGAAAAACTTGGCCGCAGGATTTTTACCTCGGTTTTTTATCCGAAAGTATTAAAAAAGGCGCTGGTTTCTGCTGACGTTGTAATTGGTGCAATGTCGTTTAACACTTCCCTGAAATTTAAGGTATCGGAAGAACTGGTTAAACAAATGAAGGAAGGTTCGATAATTATTGACCTTAATGTGAGCCAGGGCGGTTGTTTCGAAACTTCGGAATGCACCGATTTTAATAACCCGACTTTTGTAAAACATGGTGTTGTGCATTATTGTGTGCCAAATTCACCGGCGCTGGTTGCACGAACTGCTTCCATTTCCATGAGCAATATTTTAATCCCGATTTTACTGTCAATCAGCGACGACGGCGGGGTTAACAACTACATAAAAACTTCAAAGGGATTTCGTAAAGGCGTATATATTTATCACGGCATTTTAACGAACCCTGAAATCGGGTATTTGTTTAATATTCCGGCAAAGGATATAAATTTGTTGCTGGCTGTATTCTAAATTAACTTTTTATACTTCACTCCTTTCCCAAATTAGGTTTTTCCCAAACCCCAGGCGGTTGTCAGTCATTTTTATATAATCAGCATGAACTACCCAAAGAGTAGAATTCATTGCAAGAGCAAGTGGAAATTTCTTATAATAGGCAACTTTTGCTTTTGAAGCCAGTTCTTTTTCAGGGATTTCCATCGTTCCGCGAAACTGAATTCCCTGGACTTTCCCAACAATGCTGGTTTCCAGAACTACACTTCCAGCAACTTTTGGGTTTACATTTACGTCCTTAACATGTTTTGATTCGGCCCCGGAAGTAAATACAAAACAGTTTTCATCTTTGAGCCACACATAGTAACAATGCGCGCACCAGGCATTATTTTCAACACAGGTGGCCAGTGTTAAAACATGGTGTTCGTTTAAAAATTCTACAATTCGTTTATCAGGTTGATTCATTTTTGAAAATTTAAGCGCTAAAAGTAGCTGTAACTTTAATATTAGGCAAATTGTATTTAGATTTGAGTTGATTGAAAAAAATAAAAAACTAAATAATATGGCAACTGTAAAAACAGTTTATCTGGGCGATTTACGCACCGAAAATGAGCATTTGCAATCGGGCAATAAAATTATTACCGATGCACCAACCGATAACCAGGGAAAAGGAGAGGCATTTTCTCCAACCGATTTACTGGCAACTGCTTTGGGAAATTGCATAATGACTATTATGGGAATTAAAGCCCGCGATAATGGTATCGATATTCGGGGAACAGAAATTGAAATTACCAAAATTATGGCCTCCGATCCACGACGTGTTGCTGAAGTAATTGTGGATTTTACTTTCCCTAAAAAAGGTTATACCGAAGAAGAAAAAAAACTTGTTGAAAGCGTTGCAGGAATTAGCCCGGTGCCGCTGAGTTTGCACCCCGATTTAAAGCAGACTATTAAGTTTAACTGGTAAACGGGAATTCTGAGTTTAGAGTTCTGAGTTTAGAGTTCAGAGTTCAAAGTTTAGAGATCAAAGTTCAAAGTTCAGAATTTAGAGTTTCGGGTACGGAGTTTATAATTTAATTTATCTATCTGAATTGCTGGTACAGATGATTTCCAGGGTGCCGACTGCACTTCAAAAGAACCGGCGGCATTAAGTCAGCAACCCGCCAATTCGTAAATTAAGAGACTGTTTTGATTTTTGTTTATTTGTTCCGTTAGGAACAAAATATGGGTAGAAACAAAGCAAATTGGTTAGTGTTTTGTCCCATCCGGGACAAAATTTATCATGTGTTTCAATTTTTCTACTCATCTGTATTCCCTGCGGGAAATTTCAAAACAGTCTCTAAAAGTTTCGGATTTTATTTCAGGATTTGGAAATATTACAGCTTTACAATTTTTTGTTCGAAAATACCTGAACCGGTTTTTATTTGCAGGAAATAAACACCGCTTGAAAGCTCCGGCCAGTAAAAATTCTTTTCATTTCCATTCGATTCTTTTATCAGCAATCCTTCCCTTGTAAACAGCTTTACCGAAATAAGCTGCTGTCCGGGTGGCAAAAACAGATGGAAATTATCAGTAAACGGGTTCGGATAAATCCCGATTTTGTCCAATTTGATTTCATTTTGGTTACTTACTATGGTTGAGGTTTTCGAAATTAACCAGCGATCGGGGTCAATTTTTAATTCAGCAACATTAAAATCAACTTCAACAAAAAATTCCTGGTTATTTGCAGTTTGAACCAATCGGAAATCCATCGAATCTGTTTTGCCGAAATTGTAAACCCGCACGGGGACAGGCATTTCAAAAAAATCAACTGACGGATGAGATGAAGTTTGCGAGAGTATGATTTTTAAGGTTCCTTCTTCAACGGGAGTAAATTCTGCTGAATAAAGCGGAAATCCCTCGCCATAAAACCAGTCGTTAAAAAACTCAGTTAAAACTGTGTCTCCGGCAATTTCCATATTTCGCACTAAATCATTTGTGTAGGCAAAACCATTCGCAATTTTAGGGTCGTTAAAATAGTTTCTCAATCCTTTAAAAAAATTGTCATCACCCAAAACCCAGCGTAGCATGTGCAGCAAATAAGCGCCTTTTGAATAGGAAAGTCGCCCGCTGAAAATATCATTAACTATGGTTGTGTCTTTAACATAAACCGAACCATCCGTCAGGCTTGTAATTCGGTTTAAATTGGCATTTTTCCAGGTTGGCCACCAATAACCATCCTGCAGGTTTTCGTAAACAAGCCCTGTCATGTAGGTTGCAAATCCTTCGTTTAGCCAGATATCCTGCCACGACCCGCAGGTTATATAATCGCCAAACCACTGGTGGGCCAGTTCGTGGGCAATCAAATCATAATTAAAGTTGTGCATAAAACTCATGGTTTGGTGTTCCATTCCACCGCCCCAGCCAAACTGTGCGTGGCCATATTTTTCGTCTGCAAACGGATATTCTCCAACAATTTGATTGTAAAGCTCAATAAATTCGGCTGTTACAGGAGTTTTTACTTTGGCGGTGTCCAAATCTTCAGGATATACATAATTCAGAATTTCAATTTTCCGGCCATCCTCCAAATCAAGCCAATCTGAATAAACTGAATAGTTGGTTACAGCAATTGCCACAAGATAAGTTGCGATCGGGTGGCGGTGTTTCCAATGCATTTTACGCAACCCGTTTTCCACATTATCAGAAACAAGCACACCGTTACTTGCGGTCCTGTACATTTCGGGCGAGGTTACAATTATGTCGATAGAATCAATTTTATCGGTTAGCGATTGCTTGCAGGGCCACCATTCCATAGCGCCGTAAGGCTCCGATAGCGTGAAAATGGTTGGCGTTCCGGCATGTTCACTTTTTGTAAATGAACCAAAACCATTGATTTCCGGTTCCGGTTCTCCCTGGTAAAAAACAGATATTGAATCAATATCCGAAACTTGCAAAGATTGACTTAATACAATGCGAAGTTTTTTATTATTCTGTGTAAAATCAATTTTCTGATTATGCTGAAAAACAGAATCTACAGTCATTGTTGAATTATTCAAATCAAACTCGATTTGTGTTAACTCTTCAAGCTGGCTTACAAAGTATGAAGTTACTTTTCCTTTTATATACTTAACGTCGGGATTGATTTCCCACTCCATCCGCTGATAAACCAGATCATAATCAGCATAATTCTGACTCTCCCTAAAAGAAGATTTCAGCATGAATTTTTGTTTTTCCTGTTCTGCAATTTTATCGGTAAAATCAGGGTCGGGTTGCTGCGCAAATGCAGCGGCAACAGTAAGTAACAGGAAGAAGATTGAAGATAATATTTTAAGCATGCTGCAATTTAAAAGAAATCAATTCTCAAAATTAACTTTCGCCAGATAAATTGCCGTTTTTTCTTCGTGCGACGAATAATAACTCACCCAAAGAAAACCATCACACAAAGTAAGTCCGGCATAACTTGTATCGCCCCCCGAGGGAAGCTCAAGCGCTTCTGTAAGTTTTCCGGTTTTTGGATCTATCAGGCAAAGCGAAGTTCGTGCCGGGCTCCACCCATCGCTGCCGTACAATCGTACGGCTGCTATCAGGCGGCCATCAGCCAGAAATATCATGTGAGGCCCGCCAACCCTGATTTCCATGTCTTTCCAGCTCCAGGTGGTATATGGCGGAAGCGAAATTCCAAACAACCCCGATTTCTTTTCCCCATCCCGGCGTAACAAACAAAACGCAGTATCGCCTTTAAATACTATGGAAGTTTCGTTTGGATAACCTTCGATATTCAGATTTTCGACAAGTGTTTCGAATTTTTTACCATCGTTGCCTGAATACAATCTTAACGACTTTTCCTCGCGGCAGCCATAACCAAAATTATATGCTTTTCGGTTGTGCCATGTTGTTCTCCAAAGCCAAAAATCAGGGTCGCCAATTTCCTGTTGCTCTGTCCATTTGTAACCATCTTCAGAAAACCAAACGAGTGATTGATGTGTGTGAACCGATTTGTCGTGAAGCGCTTCAGCGCCGCTCAACATTAATTTTCCGTCAGGTGTAACAGTGATTTTTGCATCGCGCAAATCTGAGTCCGGCGAAGTTATTAATGCGGCCGACTCCCAGTTTTTGCCATCTTTTGAAGTAATTACCCGCAGGGCTCCATCTGCGGAAACATGTTTTTCCCCTTCACGAAATAC
>DAOPKR010000180.1:0-6430 GCA_035391305.1 Draconibacterium sp. | reverse complement strand
AATGATTTGTCTTTTGCCCGCAAACCGTGGTAAGCCAACCTTAAATATTCATCGGTTAAAGCATTTATGTCGGTTAATTCCTTTTGTCCGGATGAGGTGCGGGAGTGCTGTAACATTCCTTTTACAATATCAGCGGCGCGTTTTCCGTGTTGGTTAATTTTTTCGAGATTTAGTTCCAGGTCATCTGCAATTTCATTTGCCAGTTTAAGTTTGCCTTCCCCCGACTGCAAACTGCCTGCTGCATATTGCTTGCTTCCTTCTGTCAGCTCTTCCTTCATTTCTTCGATCAGTTCCCTGCTGACTTCCGAAAAATTATTGACAAAGTTGAGCGGGTTCTGTATTTCGTGGGCGATGCCGGCTGTGAGTTCGCCCAAACTGGCCATTTTTTCAGCCTGAATAAGTTGTGATTGTGTTGATTTGAGAACAATGAGTGTTTTTTCAATTTGATTTTTGGCTTCTTCAAGTAGTCTAAAATCTTCATATCTTGAATAGGCAACCGACATTGTTTGTGCCAGGGCCTGTACCAACTGAATTTCTTCAGGTTTCAACGAATTAGTGTTTCCAACATAAAGCATTCCCTGTTTAAAAGGAACAAGGTGGAGAAAAAGCGATTCGGGCGGTTCGTAATCACCCTGATAAGATTCGGGATTTTCAATTTGACCGGTTTTTATAAGGTTTTGCATAAAACTTACAAACTGGTTTTTGTCCCAGTATTCGTAATAAATCTCATTACGCTTCCAATGTTTTACTGCACCCACACCAATTTCTTTTGAATCGAAAGAGAGTTCAAACGCACTCAATGAATCGCCGTTGGGTTTCGACAGGTAAGTGTGGATTATTTTTTTGTTTTCGTCCATTATCAGCACTCCGCAGCGGATAAATGAAACTCCGAGTGAATTCAGTTCTTTCCATATTAGCGGTGTTATAAGGGTCAAATCTTCTTTTGAACGCATACTTGCAATTTCACCGCGCACCCTGTCCAAGGCTGCCCGGTTATCAGCTTCCCTTGCCTGTGCTTCGGCAGTTTTTACATCGAGGAATCGGGTATATGCCTGTTCGAATACATGGGCAAAACGTTTTAGTATTTCGTTTTCCTGATCGGAATAAGGAATGCCAGCGTAGTTTTGAATCGTGATACCCGAATTTTTTGACCATGCAAACGAACGCGCAAAACCTGCGCTGTCCATTACATATTTTTTTCTGTCATCGGGCATAAGTTTCAAATCAGAATATTTGAAGGCATATTCAAAAAAGCTGTCTTTATCAGCGCGTGAAAGGGCATTCGTCATAAAGGTTTCTCCCCTGTCGCGTGCTTCATAAAAGACATCAAAAACAGGGTGTTGAATATATGGAATCCTGATTTTTTGCGCATAAGTTTGTCCAACAGTGCCAATCCACAGGTAAAAATCTTTTGACTCGTCGCTTAAAATATTTATTAACGATGCGTCGGCTTTTATACCTAAATGCTGCATTTGTATGAACACTGTTGAAATTACTTCCTGCAATTCATCGCTTTGTTTCATTGCCAGCGAACGGGAACGGACTTTTTCGAGAGCTGCCTCAATTTCAAGTTCCCGGTTTTTTTCAAAAAGTTCGGCAGTTTTTTCATCCACCAGTTTTTGCAGTTGCTCATTTTTTTGTTTCCATTCATTCAAATGCCATGTATCTTCCTCCGTTTCAACTGCTTTTGAACCATGGAGATGAACCAGTTTCCATGTATTGTTACTAAACTCAAAAACCGAAGAAAGGCGCACCGGAATTATGTTTTTTGTTCCATCTACCAGCATCGATATTTCAAATTCGTCCATAAAAATGACAGTATCTTCTTCAGGGCTAATTCTGCTTTTCACCGGCATTGTTTTAAATTGCATATTTAGTCCGGCACCCTGTTCCCGCTGGTCAGCAACAATTTTTTCGAGTCTTTTTATTTCCAGTACTTTTTCATCGAGCGTGGTGCCGTAGCCGGTAACATCGCTTACTATTATTTCATTGATTCTGTCAAGCGGAAAATCATACAACATCAGGTCGATATAATCATCGTATGATTTCTTTAACAATTGTTGCTTTTTTAAATCCATGTTTTGCTTAACTAATTGGTAAACGAATAATAAATTCAGTTCCTTTCTGTTCTCCTGTCAAGTCTTCATTTTCATTTGAATTGACACTTATTTCACCTCCGTGTGCTTTTATTATGTCATAGCTTAAACTTAATCCTAATCCGGTTCCCTGTCCGGTTGGTTTTGTTGTGAAAAAGGGTTGGAAAATTTTTTCTTTTATTGTGGCTGGAATTCCTGAACCATTGTCTTTTACCCTGATCTCGACCTCGTTTTTTAGTCGTTTGATTTTTACTTCAACTTTAGGTTTGTACGCTTCTGAATTTTCCTTTGATTTTAAGTCAACAGCATAAAATGCATTATTAATCAAATTCAGTAAAACCCTGCCGATATCCTGTGGTATTACATTTACTTCAGGAAGCGTTTCGTCTGTTTCAAGTTTAAAATCGGAATTAAAGGTTTTATCTTTTGCACGAAGACCGTGGTAAGCGAGCCGTAAATATTCGTCGGCAAGTTTGTTGATATCCGTGAGTTCTTTTTGCCCTGTTTTCGATCTTGAATGTTGCAGCATTCCCTTTACAATTGCATCGGCACGTTTGCCGTGGTGGTTTATTTTTTCGAGATTTTGCCTGATATCACCGGCAATTGCTTTTGCTTCATTAATATCTCCCTTGTCAAGTTCCTCATTCATTTCATCAATCAACTCACCACTGACTTCAGAAAAATTATTTACAAAATTCAGGGGGTTTTGTATTTCGTGGGCAATTCCTGCGGTAAGTTCACCAAGAGAAGCCATTTTTTCAGATTGAATAAGTTGCGTTTGTGTTGCGCGCAACTCTTGCAGAGTAAGTTCCAATTCCTCTTTTTGTTTTGTAAGTTCGGCAGTTCTTTCAGCAACAAGTCCTTCCAGCTCCACTTTTCGAATTGCGATGGCCCTGTTCAATTCATCTTCATGCTGGCGTTTAATCCGGTCTTTTTCCTGTGCTTTTCGCTGCCGGTTCTGACTAAACATAATGGCCAGCATCCATATAACTGATAACGCTATACCATTATCAAAATAACTTTCATTTGCTGAGTAGAATTCAGGACTTACTAATTGGGTTAAATCTTTTAAAAGTGCTGCGACAACAAATGGAACAAATGCCAGTAATGACATTCTTAACTGAAATAGTTCAGTTTTCACAAAAGGTAAACCAACAAGTACAAGCAGATAAATATGCCAGATCAATTCTACAGCAAACGATTCGCTAAAAATAAATCCTACAGCAAACAGTACAATTGAAAGATACACAGCATACTTATATTGTTTTTCAAGTTCAGGCAGATTGTTTGCCCTGGTAAAGCTGCGAAGACGACTGGCAACAATGAGGCTGATTACAAATGGTACAATGGAATACGACATAATTTCAAATTAATTCAATTCATTATTTGTTTGATTAAAAATTCTGTTTTTTTCCCTTTTTTCAACTTGGTATGCAGTACTTTGTCATACTTATTAAGAATAAAATAATTCAGATTGAACCTGAAGCGCACGGCATCAGAGGATTGAGACATTTTATTTCTGATATTTTGCAATTTTTTCATTAAAGTTATCTGTTAGTTTTGATTTTAGTTAGCCATATAAAATCTTCAATTAATTCTTATTCATTTCCTCATAATCGAAAACAAGGTTACAGAAAGCAACAATCCCGGTTTTAAATGAGCTGTCGTCAATCAAAAATTCAGGAGTATGGTGCGGCCCTGAAGTTTTTGGATCATTTCCTTTTGTTAAACCACCAATAAAAAAGAATAAACCCGGAACTTTTTGTGCGTAAAAGGAAAAATCCTCGGCACCGGTTTTGGCCGGAATAAGTTGAACATTTTCAACTCCAGCCGATTTTTGTAACGAAGGCAACATTGCGGCGGTAAGCGCTTCATTGTTAAAAGTAACAGGGTAGTGTGCAGAATAAGGCAATTCAACAATTGCCGTTGCACCGGCTGCTTCGGCGGTTTTTTCGGCAACCTGCCTGATGCGGTTAAACACCATCGTTTCATCTTCATCGCTGAAAGTTCTCACAGTTCCCAGCATTACTACCTGTTGTGAAATAATATTGGAACGGTTGCCGCCTTCAATTGCGCCCACTGTAACCACTGCAGGATTTTCAGTCAGATTTACATTCCGGCTGACAATAGTTTGCAAATTGTTGATTATTTCTGCCGACACAACAATTGGATCGATTGACAACCAGGGTTGGGAACCGTGTGAAGGTTTTCCGGTTACAGTAATTTTAAAATCGCCAACAGCGGCCATTGTACCGGCCGGACGATAAGTAATTTTTCCAACTTCTTTTTGTGCATCCATATGCAGCCCAAAAACCACGTCAACTTTCGGGTTTTCAAGAACACCCTGTTTAACCATCAGTTCAGCGCCACCTTCTTCTCCTTTCGGAACACCTTCTTCTGCCGGTTGGAAAATGAACTTCACAGTTCCTTTCAGGTCTTTTTTCATTCCTGAAAGTATTTCGGCAACACCCATTAAAATGGCAACATGCGCATCGTGTCCACAGGCGTGCATTACACCTGTTTCCTTTCCGTTATACATTGTAACAACTTTTGATGCAAAAGGCAAATCGTTGTTTTCGGTTACCGGAAGTGCATCCATATCAGCACGCAAGGCGATTACCGGGCCTGGTTTATCGCCTTTCAGAATTCCAACAACACCTGTTACGGCAACTCCTGTTTTTACTTCAATTCCCAATGACCGGAGGTGTTTTGCGATTAGCGCCGCGGTTCGTGTTTCACGGTTTCCAAGTTCAGGATTTTGGTGAATGTCGTGTCGCCAGTCGATGACTTTTTGTTCAATTCTATCAGCAGATGCCTTAATTTCTGCACTGTGATCATTTGTTTGCGAAGTTGCCAGTTTGAAACATAACAACAGAGTGATAAAAATTGTCCTTTTCATTGATATTCTTTTTTATTGTTTACTCTGACAGGTTTTTGGCTGTTCCGTTTGCGACCAACCTTTATTTTGACCACAAAATATTGAATATTATTTCAAATATAAAAATTAAACATAATTTCAAATGCGCTAAAATTAGACTAACATTTAACAGACAAAATTGTATAAAAGAACCTGCTTAAATTTTGTTTTGACCCTTTTGATTTTATATAATATTTTTACCTGAAACCCAATAGTTAAGCATTCGTTCAAAAAAATAACACACTTAAAGTCAAATAGTTTTAACAAGCTAAAAAAGATTGAGATTTTTCTGTTACTCAGGGATTTTGAGCTCAGATTCACCATTATTATCTGAAAGAAAAATACAGCGTTTAAATGCAACAATTACTGCAAGAAACAAGAACCAAAAATCAATGGAGAGTAATCAATACTCAATGAAGAATAATCAATGAAGAATAACCAATAACGAATATTCAATGTAGAATAACCAATGTAGAATAACCAATGAAGAAAAACCAATATTCAATAACCAATATTCAATAACCAGTATTCAGTAACCCGTAACTAGTATCCAGCACCCAATAACCCGCAACCCGCAACCCGCACCCCTCTCTTCACACCAATCTTCTTCCAAAAGGAGTTAAAGCCAGCGAAGCCATTTTGAAATGCTGCCTTGCCCACGGAATTCCTATAATTGTAATTCCCAAAAGTATTCCGAAAAGTAAATGAGTGAGCATAATCCAGATTCCCCCAATAAAAAGCCAAAGAATGTTCATGATAGTTGAAAGGCACCCGGGTGCATAATCCATATATTCAATTTTTTGACCGAACGGCCATAATGCAAGAATCCCCAACTTAAACGACTGTAAACCAAATGGAATACCAATTACTGTAATGCAGAGCAGTAAGCCTGCAACCATATACTCCATAAAAATTGCAAAGCCGCCAAACACGAGCCAGATTAAATTTCCCAGGATTTTCATTTGAATTGATTTTTGCTGTTTTCTAATAATTTGGAAAATTACGATAATTGCAACAATTGTTTTCAAATTCTGATTATTAACTTTTAACTTAGTTTGAAATTTTATAAACATGGCAATGAAAACCAATCAGGAAAACTATAAATGGGGATTTATTTACTTCGACCCTAAAGATTCAAGGGTAATTGTTCCAAAATCGGTGCAATGGCTGGGCTGGACATTTAATTTTGCCCGGCCTGAAACGTATCTCATAATTCTGGCATTTATGGCACTAATGGTTTTTGTTTCTATTTATTAGAGATTGTTTTGATTTTTGTTTATTTGTTCCGTTAGGAACAAAATATGGGTAGAAACAAAGCAAATTGGTTAGTGTTTTGTCCCGGACGGGACAAAATTTATCATATGTTTCAATTTTTCTACCCATCTGTATTCCCTTCGGGAAATTTCAAAACAGTCTC
>DAOPKR010000179.1:0-6440 GCA_035391305.1 Draconibacterium sp. | reverse complement strand
TTTTTTTGATATTTTCCAAAGTTCAGAATTTTGGAAAAGCATACGAATATAATTTTAAGGAGGGTGAAAAACCGGGGAACCAGTCAAAATGTTGGGGAGAATATATTGATAATCAACAAAGGCCTGGTTTTTCTGTATTTAACCTTTGTAGCCCTTTACTCATCAATCATCCATACCTAATTCAGCTTATTTATCAATAAATGCGGTTATGGTAAATAAGGTTTTCCTGTTTCGCCCGACAACTGTCGGCTGCAAAGGTAAAAAGTGGAATAAATAAGGTTTTATTTAAAAGGAAGTGAAATTTGCTGAGGGGTTTTAACAAAAATCCGCTTTCGCTGCCCGGCGCTAAAGGCAAAGGGCAGGAAAGCGGATGTCTGACATTGATGATTACTTAATTGTAATAAATCTTATTTTGCTGATTTGTTTAAACTGGGGGCTGCTTGCGCCAAATACAGCCTTTACATAATTTTTTGAGGTGCGGCCTACGTCGCACAAGCCTGTGCTTGGCGTGTACAGCACCTGGTTACGGGCAATGCGCGAGCTGTCGAGCGCCGCTTCCGCTGCGTAATAATCATTGTCTTTTACTGCCAAATCGTCGTGCAGTATCGAAAACGATTCAATTGTTAAATCAGCCTCGTTTGGGTTGTATTCCGGTATGGCCGACAACAATTGTGTCCAAATCGCGAGGTTTGATATCCGGCTGTCGAAGCTCATCTGCGAAGCCGAAATCTGTTTCGGTGTTGGTTCGGGTTCTGCACCATCAACCGGGGGCTCGGGTTTGTTCCTTTTCGAAGCACGCTGCCCCTTAATCTTGCGTGCAACAGTGTTTACCTGGTCATACACGTGTTTCTCAACTCCTGTGGCTTTCAGGAAGTTCATTGCCCGTGTTACTAGTCCTGAAAGAGGTTTAAACGCCAGGTCGCGGGTGGTAACAGCGGTTTTCCACACCGAAAAGGCGTTTGTGTTGATTGCAACTACTTCGCCTGAAATGGCCGAAGTCTCCTGCATGGCAGGCAGTTTGATTAAATTGATGGAAGGATTGTAGGCTTCGCCTAACGTTGAAACACTCGCGATTAACGCGTTTAAACTGTACACGTTATTAACGTGTCCTTTGTTTGAACTACTTTTCATAACAAAAAAATTTAATGGTTAAAAAAAAATAAATAAAAAGTTAATTTGAGTTTTTCTTCTGGTGGGCTTGCTGATTGACAGGGCTTATAACCAGGGGTTTGAAACTCGTATTAAATTTAAACAATATTTTTGAAACCAACAAATGTTATATAACATGTTTTTTGGGAGGGGGAGGAAAGGCAAAAGGAAAAAGGAAAAAGGCAAAGTGCGGAGGGCGGAGTTCAGGGTTCAGGGTTCAGGGTTTTGAGGTAATGTCGCATGAGCGGGGATTTAGGTGTGCTTTTTAGCTTAGTTCTTTGTTAGGGCACGTATTTTCATTAAAGTTCTCATTTGTAAATAGTTCTGGTTGGGTGTTAAATAGCGTGTCAAATTTATTTCTCTGCCAAATTTTTGTTTGAATTTTTATTCTGTGGTTATTTGCAGCATCTTTTAATTGGTCGATAAGGTCAGGTGTCAAGTCATTGTTTGTGACTAACCAATAGCCATCAACATTATGCTCGATTACTCGATTAGTCCAATCAGGAACTGTTTTTGGTGAAATACTATTCTCAGAAAATTTGCATTGTACCAACCATTTTATTTCGTTTGATTTGCCATTAATGTCTATAGATTTCTCTTTTATAATAAAATCTCTACCCCTATCTGATGCATTAGTTTTGCCAATTGGCTGTATGTCTGTGATATTTTTTTGATTTGTTAGGATTATTTCACATAAAGATTCAAAATGATTTCCTGGCGGTTTTTTCAATTTTGACCAATCAACTTTTTTATAGGGTGAAAAGTTGAAAAATGGCTGAGCAGTATCAACCTTTTCCATTAATTTTAACCTTTCTTCTTCCGCAAAATCAGTATAACCAAGCATTCCAGCAATAATAAATAATGAATCCTCGTCCATTTTTATAGCTACTAATGAGCCATCTGGAGTTATTTGGTATTCCCTTATTGTAAAAACATACTCTGAGTCAATCACAGAAATCATTTCCTTAATGTTTCTGTGCAAATTAGAATTAATCGCAAATGAGCCACCTCCAACTTTTAAGAGTGTAAAATTTTCGCCTTCGAATACTGCATCTACTTTTGTCAAGTCATTTAAACGAGCACTAAAAGTAGCCGGCAGTAATTTTCTATTAACTGTCCAATGAATAAATGCAGAATGCCTATTTTCATCGCTAAAAAAACCAACAACGTTTTCTGTAGTAGTAATTTTTTTTCCGTCAATAATTTCTTCTTTTACTGATTCAAAGGATTTAAATCCAAAATTTGCAGCATTTTCTTCAAAAAGATAAAGTGTCGTTTCGTAGAGAAATTTTTGATTACACGAACCTTCACAACTCCCATACATATAATTATGAATACATTGTTTTTTTGAAGGGTAATAACCGTAACCTTTCATCAAATCTTCACTGTCTAAGAAAACCTCTTTTTCGGGACAGTCAAAATCTTCTTCGATAATGTCTTTAAATTGGTTCATAATATGTTGCCTAACATCTGCATACCCGCATATTGCAAGTATTTCTTTAATACGCGCAAGTTTTATTTATTTGTTTTAACTTTTTCTCTGTAAAATGTGTGCTTCTGATCCGGGATATTTTGTTCATACAGTTTGGTTTAAGAATGAATCAATTTTCCAAATGTAAAAAATATTTTATTTAAAAGTGCAGGGCTTCAGAAATTTGGATTACAGGTTTTTAGTTTTCTTTTTACCTTCTGCTGCCGCACAAATGTACCTTATGGCATTAAGTTTCCTTATACAATGCAATACAATTGCCCGGTTGCAATGGGAATCGCGCTGTAGTGGAGTTGGGGAGGTGAATGGAGTCATTGATTAATTAAAATATTTCTGTATTTGGCATTGCAAATGCCCGGCAGCTTACCCCGGATTTGCAAACCCCGGGGGAGAGGGGGCAGGTTTGGTTGCAAATGTGTATGGCTTAAGCGGTGGCTTCTTCCACTATTTTTATTTCAGTTTCGGTCAAACCATATAATTTATAAACCATTTGGTCAATTTCTTTATCGGCTTTTTCTATTTCGGAAATTATTGATTGTGATTCCTTTTGTTGTTTTGTAAAATATTCTTCCCATTCCGATTTCTGTTCAAGTGTCAGCTTAATCTTATTTTTTACAAGTTCTTTTAGAAAGTCATTAAAGGGAGTTTCATGCCAGTTTTCAAGTTTAGCAGAAAGTTTTTCAATGCTAAATTCTCGCTGAATAGTACGCTTGAATTTTGACGAAACTGATTGTAAGCTGGCTGTTAATTCGCTACGTTTTATTGCCAACGATGCCAACTTTTCTGTCTCTTCTGCATTTGCTTTAGGTACAGGGAAATGTTCGAAGTAAACTTTGCTAATTTCACGGGTGCCGCCCTGAAGTTCTGGACAATTATACCAAATCCAAAGTTTCGCCAACGATGAATTCAATACAGCCGTTAAAAATGGTAACGAAACCGAATTGTCTGTGGCTGACAAAATAAAGCATTTTTGGTTTCCCAGAATTCCGCTTTCATCATACATGAATGGAAAAACGGAAGTCATATTGGGATAGATAATTTTTGGTTTAGAAAATTCTGCATGGTAAGCAATGCTATCTTGTATCTCAAACCATTCTCCTTTAGTTTTTTTACGAGAACCTTTATCACCTGTCTGTTTTAAACGGTCGTAGCCAAAGGATAGTAAATGATTTTTAATAACCGGATATTTTTCTATATCTAATTCAAGCGCAGGAAAAGTAGTAATTAAATATTCGTAACCAGTAATTCCGTAAGCAGTAATATCGCGACCGCGAACCATAGGTTTTATTAGCTCTTCACTTTTTGGGTCAGCTTTAATTAATTCTTGTCTTTTTTCTTCATCAATATAAAAAGCATCGTTATAGCCAGTCAAAATACCACGGTAAATTGATACTGGAAGTTCTTTCAGTTCAATACCATTTTCTTTCATTTTTTCAAGTTGGACGGCATCGTAGTAAGGCTGGATACTCCATTCGGATACCCCGAATTTTGTAGCTGGATAATCGTATATGTTTGCAGAAACTTCGGTAATAAAATCCCCAAAATAGGATTTACGGTTAAGCGAAAGCACTTGTACATTTTCGTTTAGACCGGCTTTTTGTATTACAAAAACACAAACATAAGTAGTGGCTTCCTGAAAGAACTGGATATCGCCAAAATTAAGAATTTGCCTTAACCCTGTTTTTGATAAGAATTGTCGGAGTGGTTTGCCATAAGCTACCAACATCCATTTATTAGGCATAATGAAAGACTGCATGCCTCCCTGTTTAAGCAAAGTATATCCCTTTTCAGTAAAAAGGCAATAAAGGTCTGCGCCTTTATGAAATGATTCGTAACCGCAATTTGAAAGGATATCGCTCATAGCTCCCATAGATTGGAGTTGAACATACGGCGGATTTCCAATTACCACATTAAAACCGCCTTTTGCAAATATTTCAGGAAACTCGGTTTGCCAGTCAAATGCTTTTTCTCCGGCAATTTCGGGGTCGTCAATCAGCGAGTTTCCGCATTTAATATTGTTGTTTAACGTAGTTAGTTTTCTTCCTTTTTGCGCTGTCCGCAACCAGAGCGAAAGTTTAGCAATTTCAACACTTTCTTCATTAATATCAACTCCGTACAAATTATTCTCTAAAATTGAATTCTCGACTTCGCTTAAAATCATTGGAACACCAAATAATTTTGCCTGCAATTCGTCGATATATCTGTGCTCCGCAATTAGAAATTCCAATGCCTGATTTAAAAATGCACCGCTACCACAAGCGGGGTCACAAATTGTGAGTTGCAGCAGCCATTTTCTGTAATCGTCAAGTTTTTGAGTTAATTTTTTCAGCGTAGTTTTTTGTCTTCCTTTTCTGTCCTTTTCATATTCTGTTTCCTGAATTTCAAGTTCAGTTTTCTTTTCGAGACAAAGTTTGCCAATCGTATTTTCAACAATGTATTTGGTAATGTATTTTGGCGTGTAAAAAACGCCGTCTTTTTTTCGTTTGGTTTTACTCTGGTCGGTTTTTATTCCTTCAATTTCCGATTGAATGGTTTCAATTTCGTTTAGCGAATGTTCGAAAATATGACCTAAAATATTTACACTTACTTCGCTTTCAAAATCGTAGGTACTCAAATTTACAGTGTGCTTTGAAAGAATATCATCGTTTATTTTAATGTTGTCGAGTATTTCGTCGGGCGCAAATAATCCGCCATTGTAAGCGAAAATATCGTGTTGTTGTCCTTTGTGACCGGTATTCATATAACCGAAATATTTTTTAAACCGGTCGTAAAGCGGAACATATTCATCATATTTATCCCGCAAATCTTTCCATTGATTTACAATTGCACGGATTGAATTTGGCGGAAGTAACAATCTGTCTTCGGCGAAAAAAATGAATAAAAAACGGTCGAGTAATTTTTGGGTTTTCTTAAATAAAGTCAGTTTATCGTATTCCGGATTTTCTTTTTGAATACTGTCAAAAATTTCATTCCTGAAATCTGAATAGTCGTTGTAAAGTTTTTTGGTGACGTTTTCTTCCTGTGTTAACGATTCATCTTTTATTTTTTTCGGTGTATTTTTTAAAAGATAATCTGCCGACAAACAAAGCCAAAGAATATCAAATCTTTCTTTTGTAAGCTGGAACAAATTAAATTCTTCAAAGTCAACGGCATTGTCAATGTAAAATCTCAACTTTTCGAAGTTGGAAGTAATTACATAATTACAACCAGGTTGGTTGTTTTTATAACCAAATGCCTGGATTTCAACTTTGCTTAAATCGGTTGTGTTTGTTCCTTTTAATTCGATAACTGCAAGTGCGGTTTCTCCGTTCAAAATAGCACCGTCAGTTTTTTTCGAATCTTTTATGTTTTTTAATTCTGTTGTCAGATTAAATTCGGGAGCCGGATTTTTTATGTATCCTAAAACATTTACAAAAAGGTCAATGAGAAATTCTCCCTGATATTGTTCTTCTTTTGAATTTCTAATATTTTCCTGAATTTGGGGATTGTGAAAATGTCGAGTAAACTTCTCGTAAGCTTCCCTGACTTCTTCGGTTTCTAGTCCTTTCAAATATTTATTTAGAACTGAGTTTTGAAACAAGCTCATAAGTTTTCGGTATTTTTTTTCAAAATTACTTTTATCTTGAGCATTGGCAAAAAAAATAGCTCTTTTGGTTTTTTAGCGTTGGATATTTTTGTGTGTCGGCAAAAAACCAAATGTGCTATTTGTGCGCAGGCAATTCTCATTCTTTTTTTTATAAGCTTGTTTGTAACGGCAGTCTGTCTAAAAACCGGTTTCTACGGTTAATTTTTGGATTAAATA
>DAOPKR010000178.1:0-6535 GCA_035391305.1 Draconibacterium sp. | reverse complement strand
ATTCAGGTTTTATTTCATCGGTTACCCTTCATGAGAATATCAGATATGGACAACAAATTTTGCTCGAAAAAGCACAAATTTCATTTATTTCAATTATTCTGTAAACAACATGGATTATTATACGAACGGATATGTTTTATCTGTAAAGTTCATTTTTTTAGGCACAAAATATTTCTAAACTAAAGATTTCGATTTCCTAGTAATTTGTTTTGTTCTTACCTTTAAAAAATTACACGATTATTTAATGTTAAAAACAACGGGAATAATGGGTTTGAATCAACCAAAGTTTTACAATAAACGCTTATTTCAGCATATACTTTTCTGGCTATTTTATGTGCTTTTTTTTGGTTCAATTTATGGGAAATACGGAAACGATTACAAGTGGTACATGTTCGAATCGCTTTGTATGCTTCCCTTTGTAATGATAGCAACCTACACAACTATTTATGTTTTGCTTCCTTTCTATTTAAAAAAGCGTAATCTTGTTTTAACAGTATTTCTGTTGGTTGCGCTTATTTCTTTGGTAACGCTTGGCGAGCGAATTTTTTTACGCAGGATTAATCAATTGCCCATTAATTCAGAAACATTGTTTGGTGTAACTTTTTTGTACCTTATGCTCGAAACAAATTTTATGGTTGCGATAGCGTTTGCTATAAAATTTGGTAAGAAATGGAAGCTTCAGCAGCAGGAAAAATTTGAAATAGAGAAGCAAAACCTGCAAGCGGAAATGAACCTTCTAAAAGCACAGTTGCACCCTCATTTTCTGTTTAACACAATGAATAATCTTTATGCACTTTCTTTGGAAGAATCGGCTAAAACTTCAGAAGGAATAGCAAAAATATCAGATTTGCTGCGTTCAGTGTTGTACGAATGCAACGAAGTGGAAATTGATTTGGAAAAGGAAATAAGGTTGATAGAAAACTACATCGACCTTGAAAAAATGCGGTATGGTAACCGGCTGAAACTGATTTTTGAAGTAAAAAAGCCGATCCACAATTTTAAAATTGCCCCAATGTTGCTTTTTACTTTTGTCGAAAACTGTTTTAAACATGGAAGCAGCAGTGATCCCGGAAAACCTTACATTAATATTAAAATCAGCACAAATGAAGAGGAACTTTTATTTGTTGCTGAAAACAGCAAAGCACCCGCCCGGGTTAATGCGGGCGGAACAAAGAATGAAGGGATTGGATTAAAAAATGCACAAAAAAGACTCGACATAATATATGGTGAACGACATAAATTAGAGATTACTGACACGCCAAATAAATTTGAAGCTTATTTATCAATTCGCAAATAAATGAACAGGTTTATATTTGATAGCAGTTTAAAGTTTCGCATTTACCGGCATGTGTTGTTTTTTCTTGTAACCGTGTTGGTTTTTACATCAGTTTTATTCATAAAAAGCTATACCGAAAGTTTTGTAAATGCTTTTTGGATTGTACTCACCAATGCTGTTTTCTTTTTTTGTTATGCTTATATAACCATTTTTTTGCTTATTCCTGAAATCTTACTCACTAAAAAAATAGGCCTTTTTGTTTTACTTTTTTTACTTGTCGGAATCGCGCTTTCGGCTTTAAAACTTCTTGTATCCGACCAAATATTCTATTCTGCAATGTCTCCTGAAAATATAAACCGAAGAGGAATTTTTAACCTTCGGTTTATCATTGTCAACACCAAAGACATGACTTTTATAGTGGCGCTATTTTGCATTGCCAAATACATAAAAGATTTTTTTTATGCCGAAAAAGTGCGCGAAATGGTAGCTGTTGAAACAAAAGAGGCGCAACGTAAATTGATTCAATCTCAGTTCGACCCACATTTTTTATTCAATACAATAAATAACCTGTATGCAATTTCATTGTTGGACCCGTCAAAAACAATTAAAGTTATCAGCAGAATAAAAATTGTATTGAAATATATTATCGACGAAATTCAAAAAGAATTGGTTGATCTTAAAAGTGAAATTGAACTTGTAAGAAACTATATTCAACTTGAAAAAATGAGGTACGGAAGCCGTTTGAAAGTGAGTTTGATTGTTGACGAAAACCTTCATTCGCATAAAATTCCACCATTAATTTTGTTTTACCTGATTGAAAACAGTTTTAAACACGGAAGCAGTTTGGATGCCGGCTCGCCGTGGATAAACGCTGAAATAAAAACCGGAACCGATAAAATTTTTCTGCTTGTTGAAAATAGTAAACCTTCAAATCCGGTTATTGCCGGGCAGGGCGAAATTCAATTGAAACATCTTCGTAAACGACTGGATATAATATATAAACCTAATGGTTATAATTTGAAAATCAGCAACAACGAAAATTCATATAAAGTTTATGTAGAATTAAACCTGTAAATTTGGAACTGCAAAAAATACATATCGACAAAAAAAGTATTCTTTTTCATTCGGCATTTTGGCTGAGTTGGATAATATTGTTTACTATAATTCAAGGCCTTGGCGGTGGCGCACACAAGTATTTTGTGTGGTTCATGTACTACATAATTACCTTGCCCATTTTTGCTGCACACACTTATCTGATTGCTTACTGGCTTTTGCCAAAAACCTTTTTTAAAGGTAAAAACTTGCTTGCAATTACCGGTGTATTCGCATTTCTTGTAATTTTTTCGGTAATAGAATTGATTGTAAGTAACGAAGTGGTTTTCAGAATTTTTGATGAAAGTAAAATGTTCGGAAAGGGATATTTAAACTTGTCGAATATAATCATCAGCGGAATCGGAAATCAATATATTATTTTGGTTTTTCTGGCTATTAAAGTTTGGCAATCGTGGTATTATTCGAAAAAACAAACTGCCGGACTTATGCAAATTAAAATTGAAACCGAACTTGAAATTTACAGGTTTCAGTTGCAGCCAAAACTGATTTTGTCGATGATTGAGGAATTGGAAACCGTTGCGGAAAAGGAACATGATAAACTGCCGCAAATGATTGTGAAAATGTCAGGATTTTTAAATCATTTTCTTTTTGAAGTTAAAGATGAATTGATTCCGTTGAGTCTTGAAGTTAAACTTATCAGTGAGTTTATCGACATTCATAAATTTGCAATTGGCAAACGATGTGACTTTAGTTTAATCGTCAACGGAAACCTTCAGGCACACGTTTGTCCGCCGCTTTTGCTGCTTCCGGTAATAAACAGCGCATTAAAAGTGGTTTACGACTGTAACAATACCTTCGAAAATACTGTCATTATAAAAGCAGAGAAAAAATATCTGCTGTTTACTTTCATGTTTTGGAGCGAAGAAGATTTTAGTTTGAAAAACAATACAGATTCAGAAATAATAAAAAAAAGGCTGATGTTTAATTTCCCGTCGAAACACAGGATTATTGAAAACACGGACGCCAATTTTGTAGAAATTAGTTTGGAAATTTTTAGTTGAACAGAACAACCCGAAAAATAAAGTGTCGTATTTTATTATGCCTTTTCAGAAAACAGAATAAATATTAAACAGAAACAAAAAACAAAAAAATGAAAACAAAATGCCTGATAGTTGACGACGAGCCTCTTGCCCGCGACTTAATGCGTAATCACATTGAAAAGCTTGACAATTTCGAAATTGTTTGTGAATGTGGCGATGCCATGAAAGCTTTAAAAGAATTGCGCGATCAGAAAATTGACCTGATGTTTATGGATCTTCAGATGCCTCAGATTACAGGTATCGAATTTCTTAAAATTCTTAAAAATCCTCCTAAAGTTATTATTACCACTGCCTACCGCGAATATGCAGTCGATGGATTTGAACTCGATGTGGTTGATTACCTTTTAAAGCCCATAACTTTCGAGCGGTTTCTGAAATCAGTAAACAAGTATTACCAGATTTCTCAGGATGAAAGCACTGTTGCAGCACCGGTTTCTGAAGTAATTCAGCCTGTTGAACCCTTTATTTATGTGAAGGAAAATAAAAGGGTTATTAAAGTGCTTTTAAACGAAATATTATATGTTGAAGGACTCAGCGAATATGTTCAGATTTATACCGATAAGAAAAAAATTATAACAAAAACCACGCTGGCAAGCCTTGAAGAAAAATTACCCGGCGAAAGTTTTCTTCGAATCCATAAATCGTTTATTGTTTCGCTTCACCGGATTGAAGCTTTTACAGCCAGCACAATTGAAGTTCCGGGAAAAGAACTGCCGATTGGACGGAGTTTTAAAAATTCAGTTTTTCATACACTTCAGCAAAACGGAAGTCTGCCGGGCAATATTTGATAATTAATGACTTAATATGTTTTAAATGTTACCGTAAAGGGAATTTTTTAAACTGAAACAATCCGTTTTAAAACAATTGAATAAATTTACACCAAATCAATTGATAATGGATTTATTACCAGTACATAAGTATTATTTATTGAACGGAGAACTGTATAACATTAAACATTTTATTTCAGGTGAAAATGAAGGCGGAATATACGAGGTTTTGCGTGTAGTTAACGGAAATCCCCTGTTTTTGGAAGATCATCTTAAAAGGTTTTTCAACTCTGCGAAACTTGCAGGAAAAAATATTGGATACTCTGAATCACAAATCAGGGATTTTCTGTTGAATTTAATTGAAAAAAACAAAGCCACAGTTGGGAACATTTTAATATCGGGTAAATTAAACCTCGAAGCATTTTTTATTGCACATGTTTATCCAACCGAAAAAATGTACACGGAAGGCGTAGTTTGCGGTATTCTGAAAGCTGAGCGGGACAATCCAAACGCCAAGGTGTTACAAACCGGGTTGCGAAAAAAAGCAGATATTATTATTTCTGAAAAAGGCTTTTTCGAAGTAATTCTTGTCGATCATCTTGGTAAAATTACCGAAGGTAGTCGCAGCAACATTTTCTTTGTTTCAGAAAATAAAATAGTTACGTCGCCAGCAAACCGGGTTTTGGTTGGTATTACAAGGCAGAAAACAATTCAAATGGCTGCCGGTTTAGGTATTAAAGTTGAAGAAAGAGAGGTTAATTTCAGCGAACTTCACTCTTTCGATGCAGCCTTTATTACTGGTACATCACCAAAAATTCTCCCTATTTCGAAAATTGATGCTTTTAAATTTAATCCGCAAAACCAGATTGTAGGGCAATTAATGAAAAAGTATGATGAAATGATTGATGCCTATATAAAAAACCCGGTTGAACACTTTTAGTCACTTTTTCAGAATAATCCGCAATCTGCCCGGTATTATTCAAACTTTTCAGGTTGTCCGGTTGAAGCCAGCACTGCACTCCATGCAAGAC
Source organism: Draconibacterium sp. (assembly GCA_035391305.1). GTDB lineage: Bacteria > Bacteroidota > Bacteroidia > Bacteroidales > Prolixibacteraceae > Draconibacterium. The sequence goes on along the minus strand of DAOPKR010000178.1, from coordinate 1,308 downwards.
CTGTAGTTTCCAGATTTTTTGTACGGTTTGAAAGTAATTCGATGGGTATATGAATAAATTTATCGTGAAGGTAACCAATAACCAAACCTGTCTTTCCGGCCATTGCGGCATGAACGGCATTTCGTGCAAACAGGTCACATAATATGGAGTCCTCTGCGTTTGCTCGGCTGCTGCGGATAATATAACTCGGATTAATATACCTCAAAACAACAGGTATTTGTTCAGTTTGAAAAAAACTTTCAATCTTATCGCATAAAAAGTGTCCAATATCTTTTAGTAAGATATTTCCTGACGAGTCATGTTCATCTTCCGAACCTTCCATTAAATCTTGCCCTGCTCCTTCAGCAACAACAATTAAAGCATGTTTCCGGTCGAGAATACGTTTTTTAAGTGCAGCCAAAAAACCGCCCTGACCGTCTAATTTAAACGGAACTTCAGGAATGAGTGTGAAATTAACATCCTGACTGGCAACAGTTGCCCCGGCTGCAATAAATCCTGCATGTCTTCCCATCAGTTTAACAAGCGAAATGCCGTTCTCAACGCTGCGTGCTTCAATATGTGCCCTGTCGAGAACCATTTTTGACTCCTCAACCGCGGTTACATAACCAAACGTCCGCGAAACAAAGGCTACATCATTGTCAATTGTTTTTGGGACTCCAACTACTGATAACGGATATCCTCTTTTTTTTGCCTCCTGATAAAGCGCATTTCCGCCGCGTTGAGTTCCATCGCCGCCAATTGTAAATAAAATATTGACGCCAAGATTTATAAGATTATCTACTGCCCGTTCAACATCAACTGGCCCCCGCGAAGTACCCAGCACCGTGCCACCTTCCTTATGTATGTCGTCAACAAATTCATTGGTAAGGTAAATGGGTTTGTTGCTGCTGTCAGGGTCAAGTCCACGGTAACCACCTCTGAACCCAATTACATCCTCAATTCCGTACGCATATTTAAGTTCGTTGAAAATAGAGCGGATAACAACATTCAAACCCGGACAAAGACCACCGCATGTAACAATTCCGGCGCGTGTTTTTAAGGGATTGAAAAATAATTTTCCCCGGGGGCCTGCCAGTTCAAATTGTAAGCTTGAATTTATTGCCGAATCAGCAAGGTGCACAATATGCTCGGGAACATGGAGCTCATCGCTGATTATTCGGGTTATTGGAGATGTGAATAAAGCTTCACCAAGATGGGTAATATTCATTTTGAAGTTTTTTGATGTACCAAAAATAAGTAAAAAGTATGGAGCGTAGAAATAAGAATTAATGGCAGTGTTCTATTTAACTGAACACAAATTACAAGCTT
>DAOPKR010000177.1:0-6630 GCA_035391305.1 Draconibacterium sp. | reverse complement strand
TGTTTTGTAGGCAAAGTTTTCGAGCCATTTATTCATGGCATAATATGCAATTGGCGTGGCAATTACAAAGCCTGTTACAACCCAGATCACAAAATCTTTATTTAACAGAACCAGTATTTCAGCTACTTTAGCGCCATTTACTTTACGAACTCCAATTTCCTTTGTGCGGTTTATGCTTATCAGGAAAATCTGTCCGAGAATTCCCATACTTTTAAGAACAATCGCTATCAGCGAGAAGAAAGTAATGGATTTTGCCAGTTTATCTTCCTTCTCATACATGGCCTGAAACTGACTGTCGTAAAATGTAAATTCCATCGGATCATCGGGTAAAAAACTTTTCCAGGCTTTACGTAACTGTTCAATTTGCTGACCAACGTTCCCCGAAGTTAGTCGCAATGAAAGGGTGTTAAACCCACGGTCGGGTTCGTAAAGCAGCGCAACCGGCGACAATGCCGAATGCAGCGATTGAACATTAAAATTGTTTACCATACCAACTACGTTATATCCTCCTTCGCGACCATTTTTATATTTTTTCCCATCAATATTTTCCCAACCAAAACGTTTTACGGCTTCTTCATTCATCATGCAGGCCTGTTCCTTATCTCCTCCTAAAAAATCCCGCCCATTCAACAACTGAATTCCCATGGTTTTAAGAAAATCGTCGGAAACATAAATACAGTTAACAAGAAATTCATCTCCTTCAACACCGCTTCCCATCGACATATTTATGTGCCCCGGATAACCATTGCTTAAAGTACTGCCTGCAATAAATGGAAGTTTGGCGACTTCGTCTTTTAAAGCTTTCTGGTTTTCAAACAAATAAGGAAGTTCCAGTCTTACGAGTTGTTCTTCGTTAAACCCCAAATCATAGTGTTTAACATACTGAAGTTGTTTGAAAATGAGCATTACAACGGCAATTAATGCAATTGAAACTGTAAGCTGAAAAGTAAGCATAGCCTGTTTAATGAATTGTTTCCCTGTTCGTTTTCGCCCTCCTGTCAGAAAATCGGTGATGTTAAACTTCGACAAAATATAAATGGGAGCTACACTGTTTAGTAAAATTATTCCGGCAATTGTCAATACAAAAACGGGGAACAAGCTTTGAAAATTTACATCGGCAAGATTAATTTCCCTTCCAAATAAATTCCCGGAAGATGGTAAAAGCAAAGAAACCAGTATCACCGAAATAACCAATGAAATAAAAATTCCGAGTGATATCTCGATAAGTGAATCGGAAAGCAGGTGCATTTTCCCGGCCCCATTGGTTTTGTTTATCCCGATTTCTTTCATTTTGGCGTATTGCATAGAAACCGTGTAGTTGAGATAATTAATGCTGGAGAGCAAAATTATAAGAATGCTGATGGAAAGAAAAACAAGAAGTGTTTTCGAATTTCCCTTTGTATGATCATCAGTCCAACCCAGTTTTACAGGCGAAAGGTAAATTTCTGCTAAATTCTGTAAAGCCAAACTATCGGTAGTTGTATTAAATTGCTTTATTGAAGTATTTATCTTTTCAGCCAGTTGAGCCGGATTAATACCTTCTTTCAGCAATAAAAAATGTTCGGTTGGATAAATACAAACACCATTATCACACTCCTGCGACATCTGAAAATCTTTGTTTTCACTATTAAGAAGTAATTCAGCTTTAAAACTTGAATTATTGGGAAGGTCTTTCATAACTGCCGTAACTGTGGCTGAATAAAATTCTTCCTTTACTGTTCGTCCAATTGGATTTTTATCGCCAAAAAGTTTTTTTGCCAGTGACTCACTTATCACGGCTGAATTGTTTTGGCAAAACGGCTTTTCCTCCATACTGGATATGATTTCCAGTGAAAAAACATCGAAAAAATTGTTGTTTGTTGAAACAATATAATTTGCGCGTGTATAATTTTTTGTTTCCGGATCTTTCAGCGTTACAGGATAATAAGTATATCCAAGCGGACAGGCTTTTTCAATATCAGGATAATTTTCAGAAAGCACTTTGTTTAATTTATAATCGAGACCTGACTTACTTTTTTTAGCATCGTAAAGGCGATAAACAGCATTGTAATGCGCGAATTGTTTATTTACATTGTGTTCGGCATTATAGTAAAGCGCAATAAGAATACAGGCTGTAAATCCAACTGCAAATCCGCCGATGATTAACAAAGAATATAATTTGTTTTTTAACAAATTCCGAATAGCCAGTTTTATTTTAAATTTTATCATTGATATCAGGCTTTAAAGTTTCTATTCTTGTTTCAAACAATTAACAGGATTTGTAAGTGCAGCTTTTAATGTTTGTGCATGAACCGGTATTTCTCAAATAATTCACTCTTATTTCTAAAATTATTTTCAGTTATGCCATAATACAGTTCAAACACAATGCCCTGCATATAAAGCATTGATTATTATGACTTTATATTTTGAAACATTAAATCAAGTGTCAATTTTTTTGACAAAAGGTGTAAAATTTTTTGTCAAATATTTTTGCCGGTAATTTCAATGTTTCATCATGAATTCGCCGGGGAGGAGATCAGCTTACGATTAAGTTATTCATACCTCAACGCCTCTACCGGGTTTCGTGTTGCATCTTTACATGGTTAATATGAAACTGTTAAAGGCTCAATTGTTTGTATTTAAAAAGGCTTCTAATAATCAAGAGAAGAATAATTTTCAGCATAAAATCAGATTTTAGTTAGCAGATTAAGTATGTATAAAATTGCCGTAATTTTTGTTTCTCAGATTTTATGATTTTGAGGATTAATGAGGATTTCATTCAAAGTGAAACCCTCATTAATTAAATTGACGAACTTTTATTCATCAAAACTCACATTTACATTTCCACCTGACGCACGCATATAAACCGGAATTCCGCCATTGTTCATTGTTCCCTTTACCCGGTTTTTTTCAGCCTTCCCCGAGAAATTATTAAGTTCAATATTAACTTTTGACGAGCTCAAATCCAGATCAAGGCCAAGTTTATCACCATTTAGGATAACTGCATCCACTCCGCCACCACTGGATTCAAGGTCCAGTTCCTTACTTAATTTGCTTATGCTGGCACGAACGGGGCCACCGCTGGATTTTGCTTTTACTCTGCCACATTCTCCGCTTACACTCACTCCGCCGCCGCTGCTGCCTGCTTCCACATCACCATGTATGTTCTTCAGGTGAACACCGCCACCTGAACTTTGTGCAAAAACGTTACCATGAGCATCATTTAAAGCTACGCCACCACCACTTGAACTTAAACTAATTTCTCCCGCGTGATTTGCAGCTTTTACTCCACCTCCCGATGATTTTGCTTTTGTAGTTCCTGCTGTATTTTCCATATCGATTCCACCCCCGCTGCTGTTAAAATTATGCGTGCCCGACACACCGGATATTTTTAATCCGCCACCACTTGACGAAACATCGCACGACATTTTAGCGGGAACAATTATTATTAATGAAATGCCTACATTATTCCATGATCCGAATTTTACTTTTCGTTCAACATTGGCCGTAATTATGGAACCATTTTTCTCAAAATCCAATTCATAATCTTTGAGAATTTCGGCAACGGAAGGATCTGAAGGAGCCAAAACATTTCCGTTTTTTCGAACAAAAGCCTGTATAATTACTTTGGGCTGGTCGTGAGTTTTAACTTCAACGCCACCGCCTGATGATTTGGCATTCAAAATGCCCGGTTCGTTCAGGTCAAAAGTTTTTGTGATGGTGGGAGTTTTGTTCTCCACAGAAAATCCATTACACGAAAGTAATGATGCCAAAATAAAAATCAAAGTTTTCATTTTTATTGTCTTTAGTGTTTTCATAAAGTATTTTTTAATTGTTAATTATTATATGACTCACTCGTGCCAAATAAGTTACCGATTCTTTTCATTTTCAAAATTATTGTAAACCCAAATTATGAAATTGTAACTATTCATACCTCAACGCCTCAACCGGATTTCTCGTTGCAGCTTTCCACGATTGAAACGAAACCGTGAGTAACGCAATTCCCAGTGCCAGCAAACCTGCCAAAGCAAAAATCCACCAGCTCAGTTCGGTTTTGTAGGCAAAGTTTTCGAGCCATTTGTGCATAATATACCAGGCAATGGGTGTGGCGATAACAAAAGCGATAACTACCCATTTTACAAAGTCGCGGTTGAGCATACCCAAAATCTCAGAAACTTTTGCCCCATTTATTTTTCTGACACCTATTTCCTTGGTTCGTTGCTGGGTTGCAAAAGTTGCCAGTCCAAACAGTCCGAGGCATGATATAAGTATTGAAATAATGGTAAATGAATTTACAATGTGGTAGGTTTGAGTATCTGCGATATAATTTTGTTCAAAATCTTCATCGAGAAAAGTATATGAAAATGGCTCGTCAGGTACAAGCGACTTCCATTTCGTTTCAAGAAAAGGAAGAACTTTGCTCATATCAGACGTATTCGAATGTGCAATGATATAGTTAAAGTCCGAATTCTCGTTCAGAAAAAAAGCATAAGGCTGTATAAGTTGATGGAAGTCGGAAAAATGAAAATCTTTAACTACGCCAATTATTTCAAGAGAACCGGTTTTGTTTTTATCAATATCGAAATTTAGTTTTTGACCGACAGCTTTGTCGATGGGAATTGAAAATTTTCTTAAAGTAGCCTCGTTAACAATTATTCCGGAATTTGCATCAGAAGAAAATCCTTCGGTAAACATTCTTCCGGTAAGCAGCTGAAACCCCATTATCTTCATAAAGTCAAGTGCTACCCGATTGGTTTTTACCACAACCATTTCATTTATACTTTGATCCGGACGATAAACTGACATATCACTCGGGTTTAAAATCCCCGGGTAGTAATAAGTCCCGGATGCACCTGATATTTGACTATTTTGCAATATTTCGTCTCGAAGTGCAGTATATTCTTTACGGGCGTGGTCGCTTCGAAGCGGAATAATTATTTGCTGATCTTTGGTAAAACCCAACGGTTGGTTTCTTATATATTTAATCTGGTAACGTATAACAAGAGTAGCTACTACAAGGCCAATTGCAACTACAAATTGAAAAACGACCAACCCTCTTCGTAAACCTGTTGCAGATACAGAATTCACAAATCTGCCCTTAATAGTTTCTGCAGGTTTAAATGCTGACAAATAAAATGCAGGATAGCTGCCTGCAAGCAGACCAGTAATTACAGTCAATAACAGGAACGACAATACTATTTTTAAATTTAATACATCGGAAATCAGCAACATTTTTCCTGAAAGCTGATTAAAGATTGGTAATGAAAAGATAACGATCAGAATTGCAAGCACCAGAGATAAAAAAGTAATTAACAGTGACTCTCCGAGGAACTGACCCACCAGTCCATTTTTTGCAGCGCCCATTACTTTGCGTACTCCTACTTCCATTCCGCGTTTAGCTGCACCGGCAGTTGCCAGATTCATAAAATTAATGCAGGCTATGAGCAATGTAAACAGCGCAATGGTTGCCAGCATATAAAGATATGTGGTACTGGTAGTGGGTGTAATAATGCGGTCTATTTTACTAAAAAGGTGAATGTCGCGTACAGGTAATAAAGTCATTGTTTTATTGTATCCAGCCGTTCTAATCTGCTCACCCGCATACTTCTCAACAAAGGCTGGCAACTTCTTATTCAGTTCAGCCGGATTGGCTTTAGGATTTAACAGCAGATATGTATAAAACATATTGTTACCTGAAAAATCCTGTTTCGAATTTCTTAAATAATCTCCAACCCAGCCCGAAGTCATAGGCAAAAAAAACCTGGCATCAATGTGTGATCTCCTGCTTTCATCACGATAAACACCAGTAACATTAAAGCTTTGGCCATTTCCGTCGGTCCCTCCAATTTGAACTGTTTTGTTGAGGGCTGGCTGGTTTCCAAATAATTTTTCTGCCACATCTTCTGAAAGAACTACCGATTGTGGATTTTTAAGGGCTGTGCGTGCATCTCCTTCCAAAAACCGGTATGAGAATAATTCGAAAAAAGTAGAGTCAACATGATAACCTTTGGTTTCATAAATCGACTTCACTTCCCCTCCTTTTTCTTCTACTTTAAAAAGGGTTTTAGTTTCAAGAAAGTTATACCAAACCCGGGTTACCTGTTCTACCTCCGGGAATTCTCCCTTAAGCGCCTGAGCGTAAAGCGAGGGAGCCCTCGGGTTATCCATTTTATCACCATTTGACTGCGAATTCAGACTTCTTATGAGGTATAAATCATTCACATTTTGTTGATGTTTATCGAATGAAAGCTCACTGTTTATATAAAACAACAGCAACATGCAACAGCTCATCCCGACCGACAACCCAACGATGTTTATAGTGGAAAACATTTTCCTTTTCCATAAATTTCTCCACGCTATTCTGAAATAATTTTTTATCATAATTCAATTTTTTGTTATCACTCGTTTCTTAATTCCTCTCTTTCGACAAATCACGATCTTCAAACTTCTCACTACTCTTATCGAAGTGTTTCCACCAGGCTCATCGTGACTGCCCGCTCCCGCCTGTGACGAAACCAACTCACTATTAATTTATTCATACCTCAAGGCCTCAACCGGATTCCGTGTAGCCGCTTTCCACGATTGGTACGAAACTGTCAGCAACGCAATTCCAAATGCAAGCAAACCGGCCAGTGCAAAAATCCACCAGCT
>DAOPKR010000176.1:0-6798 GCA_035391305.1 Draconibacterium sp. | reverse complement strand
TAGAAAGATTTGTTTTGAATTTTTGAACCCCGTAAAAAGAATTCTGTTATTCTATGAGAAATAAAAATAAAAATATGGTTTTAAAATACGGAATTGTTTTCTCTGCCTTGCTTTTTGTCATTTCTTCATGTTCCCGTTCCGGTCAGTTACCTCAAAAAATATCTGAAAAAACAGCAATAAACAGTGTAATTTTAAATCACTCGTTTCTTCAGGCCAATTATACTTTTCACAATGATTCAGTTATTAAAAGTGATTTCGGAAATGAGCTTGAAAAACTATTTCAGGAGAAAAGAAAATTTGAGGATAATAATTCAACGTTTAATCTTACCGGTTTGGAAAATACATGGAAAACCCTTCAGAACCAGAGAAATAATTTCAATCTTGAAAATATAAAACAGTGGATTGAAATTACAGGTTTTCTTCTCGAATTATCAGGAAATACAGCTTATGCCAACGAACTGGAAGAAACAATTTATAAAAGTGCTGCTCTTTTTAACGAACAGGAATACAATGAAATTGAGAAAAAAATTGTGCCCTGGATTTTTACCAAAGACCTGGATAATATATATATAAATCTTTTTGCAAACGCAAGCATAAAATATGACCATTCGTTGAAAGGAGCGGTTGAAATTATGCAGGAAACCAATTATCCGGAATCGGGAAAAATAAAGTTGAAATTTAAAATGGAGGAGAAACGTTATATCGAACTTTTTATTCGAATTCCGGAGTGGGCAGAGGATGCAACAGTTACCGAAACCGGTGTAAAATATGTTGCAAATCCCGGAACGTACAGCCAGATTTTACGCAAATGGGGCGAAGGCGATTCTGTTGTGATTAATTTTCCGATTGAAAAAATGCCGAAACAATAAATTTATTTTGAATTTCCCTAAATATCGTTTCCCCATCTTTTTAGCAAATCCCGGCGGCAACTGGCGGCAATAAACGGGTCGTTTACAGCCTTTAAAACTGCTTCTTTCTGAAGTTCGGCGGCATAAATCAGTTCATAAACTTTCTGAATTGACAGAGAATTTTTTCTTTCGAGCAAAACCATTGAATCACCGGCTTTAACTTTTCCATTTTCAATTACGCGAACATAAACTCCTGCAAAACCGGAATCGATAAATTGCCTCACAATTTGTACATCATTAAAACGAAATTCCAATTTAAAACAAGGCTGGCGGGGTTGCGTTGCCTGAACAACAGCTTCGCCAATTTTGTAAATGTTACCGATATTTACTTCTGCCTCGTGTAAACCTTCAACTGTAAGGTTTTCTCCAAAAATACCCCAGGGCATTTCGAGGCTGGGGTAGAGGTTTTGCCAGTATTTGTAATGGTCAGCCGAATATAAATAACAGGCTTTGTCAACGCCACCGTGGTAACGGCGGTCAATCACATTGTCTTTTTCAACGTCTTCGGTTCCCAGAAAAATGGGTTCATCAACAGGGAATTTAAAAATACCGGTTTCAACTTCTTTCCCTTTCCAGTTGATTATTCTTGATTCACCAATATTTGTTGAGATTATTTTCATGCTATTCAAATTCTTTTTTTTTGACGCAAGACAAGAGACACAAGACCAAAGACTTTCCCCTTTTTCCTTTTGACTTTCTCCTTTTGACTTTCTCCTTTTGACTTTTCCCTTTTCCTACAAAATATTCCGCTCCTTCTTTATGTTTTCGTATGCTTTGTTTACACTCTGGAATTTTTCTTTGGCAGCATTTTCAACGTCGGTGCCCAACGTGCTTACTTTATCGGGGTGGTATTTCATTGCCATTCTTCTGTAAGCTTTTTTAATTTCTTCATTTGAAGCGCCTGGATCAATTTCAAGAATTTTGTAATCGGCTTCGGTATTCGGTACAAACATGGCCTGGATTGACTCGAAGTCTTTGTCTGTCAAACCCATTTCGCGGCTGATTACGGAAATTAATTCTTTTTCATTTTTGTCAACATCACCGTCGGCCTGGGCAATTCCGAAAAGGAAATGAAGCAGTTGCAAACGTGCCGAATAATTCATGTTTCTTTTAATCTGGTTGCAAACTTCATTTACCGGAATGGTTTGTTCAAGCAAATCGCGAAGCATTCGAATGGCTTCAGTTGCTGATGCTTCTCCAAAATTATGTACCATAAATTTTTTCACATAATCAAGTTCCGATTTCAATACTTTTCCATCGGCTTTCATCACTGCCGCTGTTAAAACAAGCAAACTCATAACATATCCACCCGTTGTGGTTTGACCTGAATAACCGGTTCTTGTAGCAGATTTAATGGCATCAGAACTGCCATCAATCATTGAACCCACCGTGAAACCTATAATTGCCCCAATAGGTCCACCAGCAAAAGCGCCAAGTCCGGCGCCTATCCATTTACCAAATTTTGCCATCTGTTTTTAATTTTTTGTCAATTTCCAATATTTGCGGAATTAATAAATGTTTATTGTCATTTACAAGTTCAAAGCTTGCTAATTTACGTTTATCTTCATCATTCCATTGTTTATTTATCCTCGATTCTACCAATTCAGGCGGTATTTTATTTCTTTTAACAACCCTTTCAATCCTTAGTTCTTTGGGCGCCGAAACCAAAATTGTAAAATCCATCATTTTATAAAACCCACTTTCGAATAAAATAGCTGCTTCATGAACTACATATTCCGAGTTTTGTTTTTGATGCCACAAAATAAATTCATTTCTAACTGCCGGATGAACAAGGTTATTTACTTTTTCGAGTAAACTTTCGTCATTAAATATCAGGTCAGCCAGCATTTTTCTGTTTAACTTTTTGTCAGGCCCATAAATTTTGTCACCAAAAAGAAGAATAAGTTCGTTTTTAACTTCCACGTTCGAATTCATAAGTTCTTTTGCAACCCTGTCGGCTTCAAAAACGGTAATATCAAGTAGTTTGAATATTTCGCAGACAGTTGTTTTGCCGCTTCCAATTCCTCCTGTTACACCTATTTTTATGGACATTCTTTTCAGTTTAAAATTGATTCCCGGAGTTTAGTTTCTTTCAATCAGGAACTCTACTTTTTCGGGTACAAATCTGAGATCCTGAATAAACGAGGGTTTTTTATAAAGATTGACTGTAAGATTATTTACATCTTTTACAATTGAATTATAGTCAACCGAGGCCCCAAAATCAGAAATTTTAACATTCTCGAAACGGCTGAGGCCAACGGAAAAAACCACTTTAATTTCTGATGGGAAAAGCTTTATATGTGCATTTTCCGGGCTGTTTAAGATTTTAACAGGAATTCTAAGTTCTTTTTCAGTATATTTTTCAACATCGATTAACAAACTGACTTTTTCAGGAGAAATGGAAGTTTTTTCAGGATGGATCAATTCAATTTCCTGTTTGAAACTTGAATTCAGTTTATTCATAATATTAACCTTCGTATTTAACACGGATATTTTGCGCAAAAGTATTGCCGGACCGGTTATTTTCACTTCCTGCGGTATTGTAGTTACCGGAGATTTTAAATTGAATTGTGGTTCAAAATCAACGTTTACATCCAACGCAACTTTCACTGTCTTCGTAATTAAACTGTCTAAAACAATTGTGAATACCTCTGGTGTAATTTTGTTTATTTTAATTTCACCGCTTAATTGTTCAGTAACTTGCTGTATTAGGTTGCTGCTTATTACTTTATAGGTTCCTGAGTCTGATTCAAGGTATTTGGTAATGTTATCAACATCAATTTTTATCGGTGCGAATGCAAGTAATTTGAATCTTAACAAAGTAAATCCCTGTCCGTTAATTTCCAAATCGAGTTTTGCCGGGGTTTTTCCGGCCAGAAAGCGGTTGGCGGGTGAATTAACAAATTTTACAGGATATGAAATGACAGCTGAATAATCTTTACTTAAAGCGTTTAAAAACCAAAAAGAAGTTGCAATGGCCAAACAAATCAGAAACACTATAATCCGGCTGTTGTCCCTGATTTTTCCGACTTTTAAAAGCTTCGATAACTTTGAGATATTCTTATTCATTTGCATAGGAAAGCAAAAGTAAAGATTTAATATTACCGTGACAAATTGGAGTCAATAATCCGGATTTTTGAGTTAAAAGTAATTTTTATTTAATTTCATTTTTGGATTCATTTTATGAATTGCTATTAAAACATAACCAAAAAAATTGTGTTCCTTTTTAATATTATCAGAAATTCAGATGATTTGATATTCAATTAGTTTAATGTCAAAAGTCTGTATTCCAGTGCTCCCGGTTAAATTTTTCGCTTTTTCCTGTTCTTTATGTTTTTTAAGCATTTTATTGGAATATTTGTTTTTAAACAGAACTGAATTATGCTAAATAAGTTGTTGTAAATCAATTAATATTATTTATTTGTAAGATAAAAATATGATTTTAAGGAAACGTAAAACAAATTTTGTAATTAGCTTTTTTTATTTTCAGAATTGGCTTTTAAATCTAATTTTGCAACATAATTTTTTAATATGGCGCGCCTAAATATTTCAAGATAATTTTTTTTCTAAAAATAAATAATCCAATTTTATACTTAAAAATATTAGTTATGAAAATATCTGTTATTGGTACTGGTTATGTTGGTTTGGTATCCGGCACATGTTTCGCCGAAACAGGGGTAACTGTTACTTGCATTGATATCAACCAGCAAAAAATTGATATGTTAAATAAGGGTCATATCCCAATTTATGAGCCCGGCCTGGAAGACATATATAAAAAGAATGTTGAAAAAGGACGATTGACATTTAGCACAAATCTGGAAGAAAGTATAAAAGACGCAGATGCCGTTTTTATAGCAGTAGGAACACCGCCGGATGAGGATGGCAGTGCAGATTTGAAATATGTTTTGGGTGTTGCCCGTGAAATTGGAAAATCATTGGACCATTACATTGTTGTTGTAACTAAAAGTACCGTGCCCGTTGGAACTTCGGCAAAAGTGAAGAGCGTTATTTTGGAAGAACTTGGAAAAAGGGGGGTAAATATTCCTTTTGATGTGGCTTCAAATCCTGAATTTCTAAAAGAAGGAAGTGCAGTTGACGATTTTCTGAAACCCGACCGGATTGTGATTGGAACAGAATCAGAAAATGCGCAAAAAGTAATGTCACGGTTGTACAAGCCTTTTTTGCTAAACGGTCATCCTATAATTTTTATGGATATTTTATCTTCCGAAATGACAAAGTATGCGGCAAATTCAATGCTTGCAACAAAAATTAGTTTCATTAACGATATTGCTAACCTTTGCGAAATTGTTGGGGCTGATGTTGATTCGGTTAGAAAGGGAATTGGTTCTGATGCAAGGATTGGATACAAGTTTATTTATCCCGGCACAGGATACGGAGGTTCATGTTTCCCGAAAGATGTGCAGGCGCTGGTTCGCACAGCCGATGAAAACGGATATTCACTTGATATCTTAAAAGCTGTTGAGGCTGTAAATTACAGGCAAAAAACCGTGTTGTTCAGCAAAATTTATAAACATTTTCAAGGTGATCTGAAAGGAAAAAAGATAGCGCTTTGGGGGTTGGCATTCAAACCAAAGACAGATGATATGCGCGAAGCTCCATCTCTTGTTATAATCGATAAATTATTGGAAGCAGGAGCTACCGTAATTGCATATGATCCTGTAGCCATGGAAGAAGCTCATAGAATTCTGGGTGATAAAATAGATTATGCCAAGGATGAATATGAAGTTTGTATTGATGCCGATGCTTTGGTTTTGGTAACTGAATGGTCAGAATTCCGTTCGCCAAATTTCAGGGTGCTGAAAAAACTACTTAAAAATAAACTCATTTTTGACGGCAGGAATATTTACGATCCGGTTGAAATGGCAGAACAGGGATTTAACTATTATGCCATTGGCAGAAAACCTGTAATAGTTTAAATATGAAAAGAATATTGGTAACGGGAGGTGCTGGTTTTGTAGGCTCACATCTTTGCGAATCACTGCTAAATCAGGGTAATGATGTAGTTTGTCTGGATAATTTTTTTACCGGTAAAAAAGAAAAAATAATTCATTTGCTCGATAATAAATATTTTGAACTTATTCGTCATGACGTAACAATGCCCTATTATATTGAAGTTGATGAGATTTATAATCTGGCTTGCCCTGCATCTCCTGTGCATTATCAGTATAATCCGATTAAAACCATAAAAACTTCTGTAATGGGAGCCATTAATATGCTTGGATTGGCAAAGCGAATAAAGGCAAAAATACTTCAGGCTTCAACCAGCGAAGTTTATGGCGATCCTGAATTACACCCGCAACCCGAATGTTACTGGGGGCATGTTAACCCTATTGGAATTCGTTCGTGCTATGATGAGGGAAAACGTTGTGCAGAATCATTGTTTATAAACTATCATCAGCAGAATAATGTAAATATTAAGATTATCAGGATTTTCAATACATACGGGCCAAAAATGGAACCCGATGACGGCAGGGTAGTGTCCAATTTTATTGTTCAGGCTTTGCAGGGAAATGATATCACCATTTTTGGTGATGGAAAACAAACCAGAAGTTTTCAGTTTGTGAGTGATCTGGTTGAAGGAATGACTCGCATGATGGCAACTGAAGACTCATTTATTGGGCCCGTAAATATTGGAAATCCTGGTGAATTCACAATGCTTGAACTTGCCAATGAAATTATAAATATTACAGGCACAAAATCGAAAATTGTGTATCTGCCGCTCCCAAAGGATGATCCAACCCAGCGGCAGCCTGATATAACTTTGGCGAGAGAAAAACTGAATGGGTGGGAACCAAAAGTTCAGCTAAGGGAAGGATTGATTCAAACCATTAATTATTTTGATGATTTGTTAAGAAACCAAAAGAAAAAT
>DAOPKR010000175.1:0-6820 GCA_035391305.1 Draconibacterium sp. | reverse complement strand
TTTAAATTGCAACCCGGCCTTGCAAAATCAGTTTCGACAGGCGAAATTGATTCGGGTGTTTATTTTGTCAGGTTGCGGCAGGGCAACCAGGAACAGGTAAAAAAGATTATTAAAGAATAAACAAATTAAAACCGGGGTAAAAGCCCCGGTTTTTTTGTTTTAAGTTAAGAAAATAATATGTTGTCGCATCTACTCACCCCCTGCCCCCTCAAGGGGGTAATTGTTGCAAGCTAATTCGGGCTGAAGTTCACAGCGATTCTCCCCTTGAGAGCCTGTCCCGATACATCGGGAGGATAAAGGGGTGATGATAGCAAATACGTCATAATATTATTCAATCTACTTAACTCTGTTATCAGTCGGTATCAGTTGGGTTGTAAAACTGCAGAGATGATTTATGGTTTTTGTTTACTGACTGGATTTTCTGAGCATTCATGCACCCGACAGCGTTACAAAAAAAGATACAGGACAAATGGACTACTTTTCTTTCAGCAATTGTTACCCTTTTTTTCAGAAGTTAAGATTACGGAGGAATGAAATAGAATAGTTTACTTTACATCATAAAATAAAACCAAAAAATTTAGGATAATTAAAAATATGCTTGAGGATGTTGAGGGACAATGTTCTTAATTTACAAACCCAGTAGAAAAATAAATCCAAAGTCGAGAATCATGGACGCGCAAAAAACTATCAGTTTAATCACTGGTAGTTTTTTTTGTCTGAAAATTCGAAAATGAAATTTATCAGAATATGAGAATGTTTAGGCTTTATGACAAAAGGTGAGGTACTGGCTTTTATTTGCACATAAAACCTCATGATTTTATTGTATTAATAAGGTAATAAGGTTGTTTTTTGCATTCATGTTATTTCTGCTAAGGTTAAATTTTAAAAATAAGGTTTTAAAAAAATTTAATTGCTTAATTGTCTGTAAAATGGATTCGTTAATCTGTGAAAAACATTATTTCTGGTTTTTAAACCTTAATAGAACAATTATCAAAAAATTGACCTAAACCTTATTAATATCTCTGAATTTAAAAACGCATTACCCGGATAAAACGTGATATAACCAATTTTTAAATTGTACTGATTTTAAAAACATTCAGTTTCCTTTTACAAATTACATTGATAAATCAAATGCCAAATAAAAATTGCTTGCATTTTTTTCGATTCTGTCAAATTTACCTTACATGCGTTAAGTTAATCGGTTAACTTCTTTCAGTTATTATTCCCTTTCAAATCAGCATAAAAGTTTGCAATCCGGCCAGGTTTTATCCCTTACTTTGTTTCATAGTTTAAAACGAAAATATTTGAAAATATAAAGATATGATTGAGAATTTATTTGGGCGGAATTCTCATTACAAACCCGATTTTTTCTAAAAACCAAAGCTCATTTTTTCATAACGCTTTTAAAAAACTATCAGTGAAAAATAACTGGTAGTTTTTTTTTAACCCAGCATTACCATCCAGAAAGGAATAATAAAAATGGCCAGCAATGTTGCAAGAACAACAATTTTGGATACAAGATTTACTTCCAGGTTGTATTGCACCGAAAGTGCATAAGGTGTTAAACCCAGTGGCATTGCCGAATCGAGAATTGTAGCTTTAAACTGCAGGCTTTCCATTCCGGTGTTTTTTATTGCGAGATAAAAGATTAATGGCAAAACCAGGATTGTCAGCAAAGAGAATGTTAATGCGGTAAGCCATTCCTTCGGTTTACCTGTTTTATGCAAACCCAGAAAAATTCCGAGCGAAAATAAAACAACAGCAGTTACCGAATTTGAAAAAAGCGAAATAGTTTTCTCAGCAATTTCCGGAAGTTTAATATTGAAATAAACAATAATTAAACCCACAAAAACTGAAATGAGAAGCGGGTTTTTAAGCAAACTGAATACTAATTTTTTCCCCTCAAATTTTTCTTCCCCATTTATCTCAATCAAAATAATACCCAGGGTAAGCAGCCAGAAAACATAAACTGCCGAAATGATGGCTGCCACAGGCAAAATATTTTCGCCAAAGGCATTGTGCAAAACTGGAATCCCCAAATAAGCAACGTTTCCAAACGATAAGATCAGGAAAAGCGAACGTTTTACGCGGTTAGAAAGTTTGAAAACTGAAGCCACCGGAAATGCCAGCAACATGCAGATTACAATATAAACAGAGTTGGTAATAATCAGGCGTGAATAGGATTGACCGTTTAATTCGAGGTGCATGAGCGAGGCAATAACAAGTGCCGGAAACCCAATCCAAAGTGCATATTTATTCAGAATATCAATCCACGAAGTAGAGGCAGCTTTTGTGCGCGAAAAAATAAGTCCGGCAAGAATAACCAGGAATAACGGGAGAACAGTTTTTAATGCAAGAAAAAAGTGGGCCATGTTTTCTGATTATTTACTTACTCAGAAAGCGCCCATTCGCCATAATTTATAAATGGCCGTATGTCAGTCACCATCATTCCGGCTTTTTTGGCGGCGGCAATTCCCAGGTCTCCGTCTTCAAAAACCTGGCAAAACCGGGGTTCAACACCCATTAACCGGGCGCATTCCAAAAATGTATCGGGGTCGGGTTTGTGTTTTGTTACGTCATCTGCCGAAACAATTGCATCGAAATACTGAATGAGTTTTAACTCTTTTAACTGAACTTCTGCACTTCTTCTGCTTGCACCTGTTCCAACGGCCATTGGCAATTTTCCGTATGACGATTTAACAATCGAAACAACCTCTTCTACAGGTTTCAGTAAATTGGCCAGTTCCCAAAACGACTCCTGTTTCTGTTTTACAAGTTTCTCGGGTTTTACTGTGAGACCGTATTGTTCAACTACCCGCACAGCAAATTCTATGGTTGGCCTGCCTGTCATTTCGTGCAAAATATTTGGATCGAATGTGAAGCCGTATTCTTCGCCTAATTTGTTCCATGTTGCCATATGAACCGGCAACGAGTCAGAGAGTGTTCCGTCTAAATCGAAAATCAGGGCTTTTGTTTTTGTTTGAACTTTCAATGTCATTTTTAATGATTTGCCGCGAATGTAACATTCTCGATGCAGTTATTGTTTTAATGTGTTTGTTTTGAAGGAGATTTAAAAATCTGTTAAAAGATTTTAACTTTGAAAAAACTAAAAAATCATCCAATGAAACAATTAACCGTACTTTCTGTAATCGCAATTCTTGCTGTCTCGTGCAGGTTTCAGAAAAAAACAACGCCCGAAAATATAACTCCTCAATGGGAACTGGTTTGGGAAGATAATTTTGAAACACCGGGTTTGCCCGATTCAACGGTTTGGAGCTATGAAACAGGATATATCCGCAACGGAGAAGCTCAGTATTACACCGGATCGCGCCTGGAAAATGCGCGTGTTGAAAACGGAAACCTGATTATTGAAGCAAGAAAAGACAATTGGGAAGGCGATTCAATTACTTCGGCAAGTATTAATACCTACGGTAAAAAAAGCATGTTGTATGGCCGCATTGAAGTAAAGGCAAAATTGCCCACCGGTGTTGGAACCTGGCCTGCTATCTGGATGCTGGGTGACAGTTTTAACGAAGGAACAAGCTGGCCCGAATGCGGTGAAATTGATATTATGGAAAATGTGGGTTACGACCCTGATACAATTCATGCAAATATTCATACAAAAGCATACAACCATTCAATCGGCACCAACAAAGGAAACAGAATGGGCGTTGAAAAACCGAATGATAATTTCAATGTTTATGCGGTTAACTGGTTCGAAGACCACATGGATTTTTTTGTAAACGACTCACTCTATTTCTCGTTTAAAAACGAAGGAACAGGTAACGAAGTGTGGCCATTCGACAAGCCCCATTATTTATTGATCAACCTTGCAATCGGAGGTGGCTGGGGCGGAAACCATGGAATTGACGATGCAATTTTCCCGCAGAAATATTACATTGATTATGTTAGGGTTTACAGGGAGAAGGAGAAGAAATAGTGCTTGAATGCTTGAATGCTTGAATGAATGAATGATTGAATGATTGAATGATTGAATGATTGATTGTCAAAATGCATGAATGAATAGTAGAGATAGCTTTCAGTTGAAAAAGAACACTTTCTCTGCGCTTCGTTAATTGAAGGGGCTGAGAGAACCTGTCAACGTTTTTAGACCTGACAGCGTTCGGCGATCGACCAATTCAGAAATACAATTAATTGCGGTTAAAACGATTTTTGCATTTATTTAAATAAAAACAAAAATTATGACTGAAGTAAATTACCCGGGAGTTTTTGACAGAGTTAAGGCAATGACAACTGATGCGATAGTTATTATTGTTTTTATGTTTATCGCATCATATGCATTCTCCCCTTTTGAAAATGTTCCCGACTTTGCCCGAATTATCGTATTTGTATTCATTTTCTTACTTTATGACCCACTTTTCACAAGTATTTTTGGTGGAACTATCGGTCATATGATAATTGGAATTCGCGTTAAAAGGGAATCGGATGAACAGAAAAATATACTTTTTCCTTTAGCAATATTTAGGTTTGTTGTGAAAACTTCCTTAGGTATGATTTCGCTTTTTACTGTTTTCGGCAATGAAAAAAGAAAAGCTATTCACGATTATTTGGTTAAGTCCGTGGTGATTTATGCAAAATCCAGTTGACATAAAAATAGTAAAAGGATGCCATCCGTTTCAGTTGGTGCAAACACGGATGGCATCCTTTCTTTTTATTGAATGATTGAGATTTTAAGAAAATTTTTTCTCGTTGCAGTGGTGAATAAAACCTTATTTTTCTTTGTTTTTCAACCTTAGTAGCAACAATCACATCAATAATTCAAACCTTATTTCCGGGTAGTAAAAGGATGCCATCCGTTTCAGTTGGTGCAAACACGGATGGCATCCTTTCTTTTTATTGAATGATTGAGATTTTAAGAAAATTTTTTCTCGTTGCAGTGGTGAATAAAACCTTATTTTTCTTTGTTTTTCAACCTTAGTAGCAACAATCACATCAATAATTCAAACCTTATTTCCGGGTAGTAAAAGGATGCCATCCGTTTCTGTTGATGCAAACACAGATGGCATCCTTTCTTTTATTTAGTTTCTCCAAAGTATTAAATTAGTACTTCCGAACTGCTCGCTTGAAGTTCAGAACTGATAATTAGTACTTCCGAACTGCTCGCTTGAAGTTCAGAACTGATAATTAGTACCTCCAAAGTATTAATTAGTACCTCCAAAGTGCAAATTAGTACCTCCAAAGTACAAATTAGTACCTCCAAAGTACAAATTAGTATCTCTAAAGTATAAATTAGTACCTCCAAAGTGCAAATTAGTACCTCCGAAGTGCAAATTAGTACCTCCAAAGTACAAATTAGTACCTCCAAAGTACAAATTAGTACCTCTAAAGTATTAATTAGTACCTCCGAAGTACTAATTAGTTTCTCTGAAGTACTAATTAGTACCTCTAAAGTCAAACAGCTCAGTTTAATAAACCAAATAAAGGAGTAAACAAAGGGCATGAGGTAAAATTTTCATTCATAAAATTGAAATATAGTTTTTGTTGTTCTTAACATATTTCTATGATTTTGCCGGCATAACATTGCGCATATTCTTTAATTTTGATGTATACACGCAATACATTTATCGATGAAAGCCGAAAAATTTCAACACAGGGGTGAAAAACGCATTAAAGTTGATTTTCCTTTTAATCAGGAAATTGCTTTGCTTATTAAGCAAATATCCGGTGCAAAATGGAGCCGCACAAACAAAGCGTGGCATATTCCATACACACAGGAAGCATTTAACCAATTAAAAATGCTTTTCCCTGATATTGAATATCCTAAAAAGAAAAATGAACTTGAACACAGTGAAGCTGTAAAGTCTGAAATTAAACTTCCGGAGCCAGTCGATAAAAACGTTTCGATGCATATAACACCCAAAAGAATTATTTTAAAACTCCCTAAAGACGAAAATGACATTAAACTCATCCGCACATTAAATTACAGCCGGTGGGACAAAATAAATTTTTGCTGGATTATTCCCAATTACAGGGAAAATGCAGCAATTTTAAAAGAATACTTTGGAGCGCGGTTAAAGGAAATTACCGAAGAACCCGTTTTTTACAGTGATATGAAAATTAAACCGGTTAAAACCAACTTGCTTGTTATAAAAACAACAAGCGGAAGTTTAAGGATCATATTCAGTTTTAATAAAGAACTTGCCGGTGAAATTCGAAAATTCCCGTTTAGTAAATGGAATGCAGAAAACCGGTGGTGGATGATGCCTTTTGCCGAAAAGTTTGTTGACGAAATAAAACAACTGGCCGAAAAGTATGCACTAAATTTTGTTTTTGAAGAAGAAATGCCAGGCATAAAAAAAACAAAAACGAGTCAGTATGATATTCCAAACTATAGGTTTTGCCCCGATGAGTTTTCAGAAAAAATGAAGGAACTTCGTTACAGCGAACAAACCATTAAAACCTATAAATCAATGTTTGAGGAGTTCATTAACTTTTATCATAAACATGATATTGCAAAAATTGATGAAACAATGATAAAAGCATTTCTGCGCTATTTGGTTAACGATCGAAAAGTGTCGGTATCATATCAAAACCAGTCGATTAATGCCATTAAGTTTTATTATGAAAGGATTTTGGGGGGCCAAAGAAAAGTGTATTATATCGACAGGCCACGACGTGAAAAATTGTTGCCAACCGTGTTAAGTGAGCATGAAATTACTGAAATTTTGAATGCCGTTGAAAACATAAAGCACAAAGCAATTTTAATAACTATTTATTCGGCAGGATTGCGGATTAGCGAAGTTATTAGTTTAAAAATTAAGGATATCGACTCGAAACGGATGCAAATACGGGTTGAACA
>DAOPKR010000174.1:4345-6930 GCA_035391305.1 Draconibacterium sp. | reverse complement strand
ACAATTTCGGATGGAGTTACATCAATTATTAAATCGCTACTCACAACCTTAATTTTAAACTGTCAATTTATTAATATTATATCTTTATAACAGATTAAACCTAAGGCATTAATGCCTTAGGTTTAATCAAAATGTACAAATAAGAATCACTTTATATATTCTTATTTCTTCTTTTTATGCCTATTCTTACGCAATCTTTTTTTGCGTTTGTGCGTAGCCATTTTATGTCTTTTTCTCTTCTTTCCGCTTGGCATAACTATTTATTTTACTTGATTTTTAACTTCGGAAATAAAAGTTTTCGCTGGTTTAAACGAAGGAATATTATGCGATGGGATAATAATAGTAGTGTTTTTAGAAATATTTCTGGCCGTTTTCTCAGCCCTTTTCTTAACTACAAAACTTCCAAAACCTCTTAGGTAAACATTTTTACCATCTACTAAAGAATCCTTCACTGTTTCCATGAATGCTTCTACAGCTTTTTGAACAGTTACTTTCTCGATTCCGGTGTTCTTTGCAACTTCATTTACAATATCTGCCTTTGTCATTTCTTAAAATATTTAATTTTCAATGTATTAAACGAATAATTTGAGTGTGCAAAAATAAAAATTATTTAAAAACAGAAAAGCTTTTCATTTAATTTATTTTTGTTTTTTTCGAAGAAATAAAAAGAGTTAATATTAAATGGAAGGTTTTACGCAGGAGATTTACCGGTGGTATATTAATAATAAACGTGATTTACCCTGGCGTGAAACTTCAGATCCATACAAAATTTGGATTTCCGAAATTATTCTGCAGCAAACCAGGGTTGTACAGGGTTTGAGCTATTATAACCGCTTTATTGAAAATTTCCCAACTGTGTTTGATTTGGCAAGCGCCTCAGAAGATACGGTTTTAAAATTGTGGCAAGGATTGGGATATTACTCACGTGCCAGAAACCTGCATGCTACCGCCAAATTGATTGTAAAAAATCACAAAGGTGTTTTTCCAAATGATTACAAATCGATTTTGTCGTTAAAGGGAATAGGCACTTATACCGCTGCCGCAATTGCTTCTATTGCATTTAATTTGCCTCATGCTGCGGTTGACGGAAATATTTACCGTGTGATTTCACGTTATTTTGGAATTTCTACTCCAATTGATTCACAAAAAGGCAAAACTGAGATTCAAAAAATAGCAAATGATTTAATAGCAATAAAAAATCCGGGATTTCACAACCAGGCATTTATGGAATTTGGTGCATTGCAATGTATTCCGAAATCGCCCAATTGCAATTTGTGTCCTATACTGGAAACGTGTTATTCGGCAAAAAAAGGGTTAACCGATCAAATTCCGTTTAAAGAAAAAAAGGTAAAACAAAGAATACGATTCTTTTACTATTATATAATAGAGAACAAGAATGCAATTCTTCTCGAAAAAAGAACAGGTAACGATATTTGGAAAAACCTTCACCAGTTCCCTTTAATTGAATCGGAATCAGAACTTTCAGAAAATGTAATAATTAACATGAAAATACCAGTTGATAATATTGAAAATACAAACTTAAAATCAATTTCCGGCAGTGTGAAACATGTATTAACTCACCAAACTATTTATGCCCGGTTTATTCATATCGAAGCAGAGGATTTCCATTCGAACGATTCTAATTTTATAAGGATAAATAAGAAAGATATTTATAAATTTGCTGTACCAAGATTATTGGAGAATTATTTGGATAAACTTTATTGGTTAACCTAAAAAATTAAAAATTATGTCAGTAAACAAAGTTATTTTAGTTGGAAATGTTGGAAAAGATCCTGAAGTAAGACATCTGGACACAGGAGTGGCAGTAGCGAATTTTCCTTTGGCTACTTCTGAAACCTATGTTGCAAAAAATGGAGAAAAAGTTACCACAACCGAATGGCACAATATAGTGCTTTGGCGCGGTTTAGCTGAAGTAGCTGAAAAATATGTAACAAAAGGCAGGCAGTTGTATATTGAAGGCAGAATTCGCACGCGTAATTACGACGACAAAGATGGCAACAAAAGATATATTACTGAAATATACGGAGATACAATGCAAATGCTGGGTTCAAAAGGAGATGACAAACCGGGGAATAATCAGCAAAATCAATATCCTGACAACTCTTCTTCAAATGCTCATTCTTCTGTTTCTATTGAACCTGAGATGGATGAATCGGGTGGCGACGAGGATCTTCCATTTTAATTCAAACTAAAAAATTTGGAAACCGATAAGTTATTATCATCATCTCAATCAGGAATCTGGAACATCCAATTCGAACCGTTTACAATTGGCGATTCTTTTATTATCGCTGTAATTTTTGTTTTAGTGGCATTTTCGTTGCTCTTAAGCGCTTCTGAAATAGCCTGTTTTTCATTAAACGCGTCAGACAAACAAAGTCTAAAAAAAAACAATAAAACTGATGACTGGATTTTAAACAATCTCCAAAATCCCGAAACTTTGTTGGCTACAATACTGACGGTCAATATTTTTGCAAACATTGGGATTATTGTTCTTTTGGCAGAAATCCTTGATCGGCTGGTATCATTTCAAAATCTGCCTGTAATAGATTTCATTTTTAAGTTTG
>DAOPKR010000174.1:0-4245 GCA_035391305.1 Draconibacterium sp. | reverse complement strand
CCCCGGGTTGATGTTGTTACCCTCGATATTAAAACCCCATTCAAATCGGTTCTTGACTTAATCGTTGATTCCGGTTTTTCACGAATTCCGGTTTACAGTGCTTCGTTCGATAATATTAAAGGCATTTTATATATAAAAGATTTATTGCCACACAGCCACAAAAGCGGTTCTTTTAAATGGCAATCGCTTATCAGGCCCCCTTTTTATGTTCCTGAAACAAAAAAAATAAATTCACTGCTAAAAGAATTTCAAAAAAACAAAGTTCATCTTGCTGTGGTAATCGACGAATATGGTGGAACCTCAGGAATTGTAACACTTGAAGACGTTTTGGAGGAAATTGTTGGCGAAATTGTTGATGAATTCGATGAAGAAGAACACTTCTATTCAAAAATTTCGGCAAATACTTTTCTCTTTGACGGAAAAACACTTTTAGGCGATTTTTACAAGATTACAAAAAGTGATGATACAGTTTTCGAAGAAGTTAAAGGAGATGCCGACACGCTGGCAGGGTTGATTCTGGAATTGAAAGGCGAAATTCCCATACAGCATGAGAGAGCTGAATACAAACAGTTTGTATTTACAATCGAAGCTGTTAGCAACAGACGAATCAAACAAATCAAAGTTGAGATTAACAGAAATTATGAAGGGTAGCAATAGTTTTAAATAATTGCAACGACAAATAATATGAAATATTACACGTTTCTGATGATATGAAAATATTGAAAAAGATATGGATCCTTATTCTACCCATTTTGGTTTTCCCGGGTTGCAATCAGAAATACACGCCAAAACCAAGGCAATTTTTCAGGATCGACTTTCCTGAAAAAACATATCATCAGCTGCAACCGGGATTCCCATACCAGTTTGATATTCCCGATTACTCTAAGATAGTACCGGATGAAGATAATCCCAATCAGCCAAATTGGATAAATATTTCAGTGCCCGCTAACAAAGCTGAAATCCATATTTCATATTACGATCTTTCTGAGCCGAAAAACTCAAATCGGGTTCTTTTAAATAAATTCATGGAAGACTCGCGGACGCTTGCGTATAAACATTCTCAGAAAGCCGACGCCATTACAGAACAGGTTTTTATGAACCCATCTGTTAACGTTTACGGGTTAATATATAAAATTGAAGGGAATGCCGCTTCACCCATGCAGTTTTTCCTGACTGACAGCACCAATCATTTTTTGCGTGGTGCACTTTACATTCGGGATATTCCAAATATCGATTCACTAAAACCTGTAATCGATTTTCTTGAAACTGATATTGTCCGGTTAATCGAAACAACCACCTGGAATTAATGCCTTTTCTGAAAAAAATAGAAGTTGAAAATGGTATTCTTGGAATCTGGGAATTGACAGAATCAGTTGATTCATTGATATCCGGGTTTCAGTTTTCTGAAAATGAAAAGCTTGAATTTAAAAAATTCGCATTAAAAAAACGACAGTCAGAATACCTTGCAACACGTTTGCTTCTGCAAAATTTGTTAGGCGAAAAAGCCGAAATTATTTACCATGAATCGGGTCGGCCGCAAATAAAAAATTCAGTAAAAAACATTAGCATTACCCACTCAAAAAATTTGGCAGCAATATTCATTTCCGATTTTTTGGGAGGTATAGATATTGAAGTTGCAGACAGGAATATTGACAAGGTAGCAGGCCGTTTTTTAAACCCCAAAGAGTTGTCATGGATTGAGCAATCAAAAAACCCAAAACTGTTAAAAATGCTTTTCTGGTGCGCAAAAGAAGCAATTTATAAATGCGCTTGTCAGCCAGGACTTCAGTTTGACACACAGATTTTTATTCCTCCTTTTGATTATACAAACTCCAATTTTTTTAAGGGGAAAGTAATTCTTGAAAACATGATAAAAAACTACGATTTGTGGTTTTTTGAGCTCGAAAACAATATTGCAGCATACTGTGTTGAAGTTAAAAACAGAATAACATGAAAGAAACAACAAACCAAATACTTGTAATTTTTGGGGCCTCGGGCGATTTAACAAAAAGAAAGTTAATACCGGCGCTTTACGATTTATTTATTCAAAAACTGCTTCCCGAAAAATTCGCAGTTTTAGGAGCTTCCCGTACCGAATTAACTGACAATGAATTCAGAAAAAGAGTGAGCGAGTTTTTGCCTTCCGGAGATATTAATGAACAGTTTACTAAAATGTTGTTCTATCAGCCAATCTCCAATGATAAACCCGAGGATTTAATTCCGCTTAAAAATAGATTGTTGCAAATTTCGAAAAGCCTTGAAATACCTGAAAATTATATTTTTTACCTGTCAACCCCACCCTCTTTGTATGGCATTATCCCCAAATTTTTATTTGAAAATGGATTGAGTAAATCGGAAACCAATTTCAGGAGGTTGATTGTGGAAAAACCATTTGGTACTGATTTGGAATCAGCTAAAAAACTAAACTTACAGTTATTAAACTATTTCGATGAAGACCAAATTTATCGAATCGATCACTATTTAGGTAAGGAAACCGTGCAGAATTTACTTGTTACCCGTTTCTCAAACGGGATTTTCGAACCACTGTGGAACCACAATTATATTAGCCGGGTTGAAATAACCTCGGCCGAAAGCCTGGGTGTTGAAGGTCGTGGCGGATATTATGATAATTCAGGAGCACTGCGCGATATGCTGCAAAACCATATGATGCAACTTGTTGGCTTTGTGGCAATGGAACCGCCTGTTGTTATCGATGCAAATGCAATCAGAAACGAGATTACAAAAGTATTTCAATCACTACGACCTTTTAAAGAGAATATGATTGTTAAAAATGTAATTCGGGGACAATATTCAGAGTCGGTTATAAAAGGTGAAAAAGTTGCTGGATACCGCAATGAGCCTGGTGTTGACCAATTTTCGCGGACCGAAACTTTTATTGCGGTAAAATTTTTTATCGACAATTGGCGATGGGCAGGTGTTCCATTCTACATCAGAACCGGGAAAAAACTGCCAACACGTGTAACCGAAATTGTAATCCATTTTAAAAGTGTTCCCCATCATTTGTTTGGAAAATCATCTTCTTCGGGGAACAATCAACTTATTATCAGAATACAGCCTGACGAAGGAATTCTTTTGAAATTCGGCATGAAAACCCCGGGAGCAGGTTTCGAAGTTCAAACTGTAAATATGGATTTTCATTATTCAGACCTGACTGATACGAAAGTGCCCGCAGCTTATGAAAGATTACTGCTTGATTGTATGCAGGGCGATGCAACATTGTATGCGCGCGGCGATGCAGTTGAAAAAGCCTGGGAATTTGTGCAACCCATAATCAATGCATGGGAAACCAACCCCGAAATACCAATTTTTGGTTATCCTGCCGGAACCTGGGGACCTGAACACTCGGATTCGCTGATAAAAGGTGCCGGCTGGCGTTTTCCATGTAAAAATTTAACCGACGATGGTTTGTATTGTGAACTGTAAATAGAAACCGACTGTTATATGCAATGAATTAACACAATATCAATATGTCAAACTCTACAGAAGTTAAAATTTATTCAGATAAGAAAGACGTAGTAAAAGCTTTAGCGAAGGAAATTTACAAACTATCAAAATCCACTGAGCAAAATCGTTTCAACATATTGCTTTCTGGTGGAAATACGCCTACCGAATTATTTAAGAGGCTATCAAAAAAGTATGCCGAAACTATTGAATGGGATCGGATACATTTGTGGTGGGGCGATGAACGATGTGTTTCTCCCGATAATGAAAATAGCAATTATAAACAGGCTTTTGACTTTCTGATCTCACAGGTACCAATTCCTGAAGGGAATGTGCATCGCATAAAAGGTGAAAATGAACCTGAAGCTGAAGCAGCAAGATATGCCGGCGAGATTGAACAGAATTTAAATTTCAGGGGCGACAATCCTGTTTTCGATCTTGTTTTACTGGGCCTTGGCGAAGATGGCCATACAGCTTCGATTTTTCCCGACGAGCTTGAACTTTTTGAAGATGAACGAATTTGTGCTGTTGCAACACACCCTTTGAGCGGACAAAAAAGAATAACCATAACTGGAAAGGTTTTGAACAACGCAAATCGTGTATTTTTTCTGGTAACAGGAGCAGGTAAATCCCAAAGATTATCTGAAATAATGAACGATGAAGATGCTGCCAAACTTTTACCGGCTTATTACATTTCGCCAACAAATGGCGATTTAATCTGGTATATTGATGAAGCTGCTGCTCAAAAAATCAAATAGAATGTCGCCTGTTGATTACTTTAAA
>DAOPKR010000173.1:0-6942 GCA_035391305.1 Draconibacterium sp. | reverse complement strand
AGAATAATTAACTATTTTTGCATCCAATTCGGCCTGTAGCTCAGTTGGTAGAGCAGCTGACTCTTAATCAGCGGGCCCAGGGTTCGAATCCCTGCAGGCCGACGTTAAAGAGTTGAATATTAGTGTTCAACTCTCTTTTTTATTGGAAGCCCGGTTGAAAGAACATCCAGATTTTACAAAAAAGCCCTGTTCAAGATAAATCAGACAGGGCTTTTCAACAATCTCGAAACCAGAATTGAAATTATACCAAACCTTGTGCAATCATTGCATCGGCAACTTTTATAAATCCGCCAATGTTCGCGCCTTTTACATAATTTATGTAGTCGCCTTCATCGCCATATTTTACACAGGTGCGGTGAATATCGCACATAATTTGCTGCAGGCGGGCATCTACTTCTTCGCGGGTCCATGGCAGACGCATCGAGTTTTGTGTCATTTCAAGCCCTGAGGTTGCAACACCACCGGCATTTGAAGCTTTTCCGGGAGCATATAAAATTTTAGCCTTTAGGAAAACTTCAACAGCTTCGGGTGTTGACGGCATATTGGCGCCTTCGGCTACCAGGTAGCATCCGTTTTCAACAAGTGTGCGTGCTTCGTGCTCATTGATTTCGTTTTGGGTTGCACACGGCAACGCAATATCACATTTTACACCCCACGGACGTTGTCCTTCGTAATATTTTGCATTTTTATAAGTTTCGCAATAGTCTTGGATACGGCCGCGTTTCACGTTCTTCAGGTCGAGCACAAAAGCCAGTTTTTCGTCGTCGATACCATCGGCATCATAAACATATCCATTCGAATCAGAAAGCGTAATTACTTTTCCACCCAACATATTTATCTTTTCTACGGCATATTGTGCCACATTACCCGAGCCCGAAACTGTAACTGTTTTGCCTTTCATATCCATTCCGCGCATTTTCAGCATTTGTTCGACAAAATAAACTGTTCCATAGCCGGTTGCTTCGGGACGTATTAAACTTCCACCCCATTCGATTCCCTTTCCGGTAAGCACACCGGTGAATTCGTTGCGCAACCTTTTATACTGGCCAAACATATAACCGATTTCGCGGCCACCAACGCCAATATCTCCCGCCGGAACATCTGTATTCGGACCAATATGCCGTTGTAATTCGGTCATAAAACTCTGACAAAAACGCATTACTTCGTTGTTCGATTTTCCTTTCGGATCGAAATCGGAACCACCTTTGCCACCGCCCATTGGTAAAGTGGTGAGACTGTTTTTAAAAACCTGTTCGAATGCAAGGAATTTTAATACTCCAAGATTTACAGTAGGATGAAAACGCAGACCACCTTTGTATGGGCCTATTACACTGCTCATTTCAATACGGTATCCTTTGTTGATATGGATTTCGCCTTTGTCATCCTGCCACGGAACACGGAACATGATAACTCTTTCAGGCTCTGAAACTCTTTCGAGGATTTTTGCCTGTTTGTAATGCGGATTCTGCTCGATGAATGGCATTACTGATTCTACAACTTCCTGAACAGCCTGGTGGAACTCAAGTTCATTTGGATTTCTGGCAATCAGTTTTGCCATAAAATCGTTCACTTTTACTTCGAATGGATTTGACATGAATATAAATTTAAATGTTAGTAATTTGGATTTTTCCCTCTTTCAAAAATGGTTTTGTGGGTAAAAACCATATTCTTCGGAATTAAAAATAGGGAACAAATATTATTGAGTGGGTTGAAAACATTCAGTTTTATGAAAAATTCAGTGTTTCACTGAAGGATTTTGAGGTTTGGAGTGAAGAATTAATTAACATTAGATGAAAGGCCATGTGTATGGGAGAAATTCTGTGTAATCATAACAACACGTTTACACATTGATTAAATTGTTCCTGATCGCAAATTTTAATAAATCGATATTGGTTTTGAAGTTCAGTTTCTGCATAATGTGGTTTTTATGCGACTCAACAGTACGCAAACTGACAAACAGTTTGTCGGCAATTTCTTTGTTTGTGTGACCATCGCCCCAAAATTTTATGATTTCTATTTCACGTTTACTCAGGTTCCCAGGCTGTTTTTCAATTTCGCCATTTTCATTTTCAATTGAATGAATATAATTGTTCAGTAAAATATTTGATATGTATTTGTTATAATATTCATAACCGCCCCGCAACGAATAAATAGCCATCAGTATTTCGCGGCAATTATCCTGTCTTGTTAAATAACCTTTTGCTCCTGCCCTGATTGATTCGTACACAACACTGTCCTGCGGGTCCATCGACATTACAAGTACTTTGATCCGCGGTTTCTCTTTGCTGATTTTCTTTATCAGTTCAATTTCTTCGGTGTGCGATATATAAATATTTACAATCAACACATTAATTGTCATCTCACGCGTGGCTTTCCAAAATTCTTCAATACTTGAAAACTGCCCCGAAATTTCAATTTCATCTTTGCCTTTGAGCAATGCAGCCAGACTTTCGAGCATCAGCGGGTGACGTGTATCTAGTATGGCTACAGCAATCATGATTCCTTATTTTCTAAAATCAATGATTTGCGCTCGCGGCCGTCCATTAAAACTGTTACTGGTTTATCAAAGCGAATGTGTTTGAAATATTTGGTGCGGTGCAAAATCAACTTTCCATTCAGTTTTTCCCAACGCAAAAAATTGGTTGAATGGCCGTGTTGAATTGAAAAATAGCCAATATTCATTGAAGTTACATTATGAAAAAAGTGAGACCCAAGCGATGCATCAAGCGGATAGTCGGGCAAACCGAGTTCGACTATAATTTTGGCGTTGCAGATTTGAGGCCACACAACAGGAATTCCCACACTTTTGTCCTGAGTTCCCCATCTTCCGGGACCAATTAAAATATATTGCCGGTTTTGCCTTAACATTATATTATTCAGAAATTCAATCTCTTCAGCCATTTCGAGCGTGCGCAGTTTGTTGAACTTATCGACATCCATAAAAATTATGTCGGTCATATGGTCGATTTTGCCGTTACCCATGCTGGCTTCGCTGTAAAGGATTACTTTTTCGCTTACAATTCGGTCAGGGTCAATTTTAAAACTCAATTGATTGCCAACAAGTGGTTTTATTTGCAATAAATAAAACGATGACTTGCCGTTTTTATCCAGATTCAAATCAACGGCAAACTCAATTTCTACAGGTGTTCCGAGCGCTTCCCGCACGGTTTTCAGAATAACATCAATGGTTTTACTTAGCGGAATATAGTCGTAGTTAAGAATATTGGCAAAGTTCATTACCCGCGGTCCCACAGCATTAATTCCAGGCATCAGGCAATCGTTGTTGGCATTGTAAACCGAAACACAGTGGCGGAGAGTATCGTGTTTTTCTGCCTCAGAAATATCGAGCGAAACCAATGCTGCCTTGTCTCCGTGTTTCATGTAATCGATATTCTGCAAATTCATATCAACTGCAACAAATCTGACTTGCGTGGTTTTTAATAAATCTTTCAGTGAAATCACATCTGTTTGCGGATATTTCGGCGAAAAGCGGAAAGCACGGCCACCTTCAACGACATAAGTTCCCAAACCCATTGCTATCACGGCAAATCCATCTTCGGGTGTCATGTGGGCAACAGGGTAAAAGTTATAACTCTGCGCCGTTCCGCTAATGTGTGGATAATAATATTTGTCATACTGATTTCCGACCAACTCCTGAAGAATAACGGCCATTTTCTCCTCTTCAATTCGGTGGTGAACTGCTTTGTAGTAAGTTCGGGCCTGGTTTGAAAATACAGATGCAAAAACAAGCTTTACGGCTGTAACCAATGATTCAAGCCGCTGTTCATCATCAGGCTGGTTATTTGGAATAATATATGTATCGAAAATTCCGGCAAACGGGTGCGAAAGCGAATCTTCAAAAAGACTTGACGAACGCACTGCAATAGGTTTTCTGATTTGATTGATAAATACTCTCAACCGTTTTATCAGTTTATGGCTCAACTGACCTTCAATAAAACGAGCTTTTGTTTTTTCGTAATTTTTCTCTTTATATATTTTATCGAACAGGTCGTTGCGGTTCATAAATGTCACGAATTCATCGGTTCCGATTATGGCTGTTATGGGTGTACGGATATTTATTTCCCGGGTATAAGCAGAAAAATCGAGGTTTCGGATAAGGGTGTTTATAAATGCAAGTCCGCGCCCTTTTCCACCAAGCGAACCACTTGAAAGGGTTACCACATTTTTATCGGTAAAGTCAAACGATTCATCAAAATTGAGCACTTTACCTCGTTTTTTGTCTTCGCGAACTTTGCTGATTGTGTCTAAAATCATCCTTCTGACTTCCTCCTGATCTTCATCATTGAAGGTTGGAATCGGGTTCAGGATTTTTGCAATATGTATTTCGCCCCGCGCCATTAACCAAAACGAAAAATGATTTTTCCGCCCGTGGTACAGCAGCGATTCGGGCGGAACGGTTTGCAAAATTGTTTCGAATTCGCGGAGGTTGCGGGCGACAGCAATTTGTTTGTTATGCTCGTCGCGGAAAATAAAATCGCCAAAACCAATATTATCGATAATGAAATTTGTTAAATCGTTGGTTAAGTTTTCCGAGTTTTTGTCTAAATATCCAACATCAAGGTTTTGAGCTTTTGCAGCATTTTTTTTGTCAGAAGATTGCAACAGAACAGGCAACTCGTTGTCTTGCGATTTTACATATTTAATAAAATCTAAACCCGCAGTTTTGTTAATTGTCCCGTTTTTCTCGAACTCTACATCCGCAATTACGCACTGCATAAAATCGTGGTACTTGTTATAAATATAAACGGCATCTTCATAGTTGGTTGCCAGCAATATTTTGGGGCGCGAACGCATTTTCGAAATTTTGTCGAGCTCATTTTTTTCTGAGGAAATTACTTTTTGAATGTGTCCAAATACGATGGAATACAAAATGGAAAGATATTTTGAATAATATTGGGCTGAATCTTCGATTAAAAGAATAACACGAACCAGCCCAATACTTGTGTCGTTCTCAACATTGGTGCGGTCTTCAATTGACTTTACGATTGCAAAAAATATTTGCGAATCGCCGTGCCAGATAAAAAGTTTATCGATGAATTTTGAAGTTGAAACCAGTGTTTCAAAATAATTTACGTTTCCTTTTTTATTGAGAAGCAGGAAAACAGGCAGGTCGGGGCGCAGGTTTTTTATTTGTTTTGCCAGTTCGATTGGCGCGTTTTCATCTTCTCCAACTGTAAGAATTACAAAATCGAATTTGGAAGTTTGTGCAAGTTCAAGGGCTTGAATCTCGGAAGTAACAGCAGTAATCCGAGGTAGCGAGAAGAGGCTGTACTGATAGATTTCGCCCATGAACTGCTCGAAAAATGCATCTTCGTTTTCAAGGATAAACGCATCGTAAAAAGTGGCAACAAAAAGTATCTCTTTTACCTTATATTTCATCATATCGAGGTAAACATACTTGTCGAGGGTTTGCTGGTTGAAATATTGCTGAAGGGGTTTACCTTTTTTAATGAGCGAATCACGGTATTCGTTGTATTCGTTCCCCGATGTTTTGGCAATTTCGCGTTTATACAAAACATCACGACCAATAAAATTATTCAGATAACCGGCAATAAGCTGCGCAATGTTCGTTATTAAGTTGCGCTCTTCTTTTAAAAACGGTCCTTCGTAAACCATTGGAAATTCTTCGAGATAAAAAATCTCAATCCAGCCTTTTTTATTGTCGATTGTGACAAACGATTCAACCTGTCGCCACAAAGTATCCTGAAAAGGTTTGCTTTCGGTAACAAAACCTTCAAAAGTGATTCGCGCTACTGCATGTTCAGGGTATTGCCACGATTCAGGAAGGATTTTACAAATTTCAGTTAATGTTGCTTCCAATGATTTTCCCGAAGAAATTATTGCAGTGGTTTGATTTATTGCATCCAGCTCTTTTAACCGTTCAGTATTGTCAGTAACCAATTTGTGCAGTAGTTTTTTTGCTGCAATCCCCGATATAATATCTGCAATGTTATTTATCAGCTCACGTTCCTCTTTCAAAAAGGGGCCTTCATACAAAATCGGAAATTCTTTCAGGTAATATACTTCGATGATACCCTTTTTACCGAGTTGAGTTTCAAAAGTTTGCCGAAGTACCCAACGTGTTTTATAAAAAAAGTTCGTGGTGTAAATATGTTTGTCGTAAATAATACGAACCGCTGTGTATTCAGGATATTGCCATGCACCAGGCAGTGTGTTGCAAATCTCTTTTAATGCATCTTCGAAATTACGGTGCTGACTTAAAATATTGGAAATCTGGTTTATACCACGAAGCTCCTTAAGTCGTTCACTATTATCGGCAACCAATCTTCTTAACAAATCCCTGGTTAGCGAACCTGAAATTAAATTTGCAAAATTATCGATGAGGTTGCGTTCTTCTTTCATAAACGGGCCTTCATCCAATTCGGGGAATTCTTTCAAATAAAAAACTTCTATTGCACCCGATTTTCCACCCGGAACTTCAAAAGTCTGGCTTTGTCTCCATTCTGTTTCATCAAAATTTTTGCTATAAAAAGTGTTTATATCGAAAGTGATGCGCACACAGGTATATTCGGGATATTGCCAGGCTTGCGGAATGAGGTTGCAAATTTCCTGCAAAGATTCGTTAAGCGGCTTGTTTTGGTTGAGCAAGGCAACAGTTTTGTTGATCCCCTGTAACTCCTTTACCCGCTCGGAATATTTATATAAAACATCGGTCAAGTCGTTTTTGTCGGCTTTATTTTTCTTCATTCCTCTGCAATTTCCAACAAATTTAAGATAGAATGGCAAAAAGAAAAACCGGAAAATCCTTTTTATATTTACCAATTAAATCGATTATCACAAAAACAGAAAAAATGAAAAACTTATTTTTTGTCCTTCTTCTATCTTCAATGACATTGTTGTTTTCATGTTCAACAAATAAGAAACAGGAAAAAGAACTTCCACGTGTTGCCATTTGCGGAT
>DAOPKR010000172.1:1439-6947 GCA_035391305.1 Draconibacterium sp. | reverse complement strand
CGTTTAATATCATCATGAAACGACCACATTACCGACAGGCACCGGAATTCGGGAACGTGTTTTTCGATTAACGGGAAAAGTACATTTTCCTTGATCAGATAGTAGCTGGTGAATTTTTCAAGTTCAGTAAACAAATGTATAAGTTCGGCCTTCAATTCCGAATTTCCGGAAATATTGTTTAACTCCCTGATTCCGGGTTTTATTTTTTTTATTTTTTCATCCAGAATTCTGTTGTTCTCAACCAGAATTCCAAGGTAACTTTCTTTCGCAGGCGGATAATAAGGATACTCCGATAAAGTTTTATACAGCAAATTCAGCAATTTATTTATTCCGCGTTTTAGTTCGTTCATCGGTATTTTCATCAACACCAGCTTGTCAACCAGCGAAATAATATCTGTGGGAATACATGAATCTATTAACTTTTGATTTTCGGCAACCAGCTGTCCGGGATTTTCGCTCTTTAAAATTCCCTCAAATAGTTTTACCAGTTGTGCGACCCTTTTTTCTTTATGATTTGTGAATTCTGACATTCTTTTAAAACTTTCAGCAAATATAAAAAATTGAATTGAGAGGATTCCTCTGTTTCCGGACCGCGAATCAATGAAACGTTTGATTGCCCACCCTGATAAAGAAGTTGGGCATGGAAACCGGTGCATGTTTTGTCAGACTGGAAGTGTAGCCGAATATTATGTTCCTGTTATTTTATGTCAGTCAGGAAGTCCTTTAGCTTATTCGGGTTTTGACGACTGTTCCAGAATAAAAGTATTCCAATTTCTTCAGGATAAATTTTATAGATTATGTTGAAATTCCCTTTAATCGAAATCCTGATATTTGGTAAGGCTGATTTTTTTCCAAGAAACGGATGTTTCGATAGAAGCTGAACAAGCTTTTTTACTTCTGAATTTAATTTTTTACTGTATGTTTTTGACCTGTTTCGTTGAATATAGAATTCAAGAATATAAGTGTAAATCTGATCAGCCCGGCTTGTCCAGATTATTCGTTTAACCATTTTTCATTCTTGTTGAAAACTTCTTCGTTGCTAACAATTTTTCCTTTTTCATATTCCGATATTCCTTCTTCAATCAGTTTAAGTTCCCAATCGTTAAATGCATAAAATGAAGAAGAGTCGTTTTCCAGCAATAATGAATTAAGATAATCCAGTAATTGATTATCTGATATTTTCAATACTTTTTGAATTATGCTGTTTTGTAATTCTGCCGTTGACATATTGATGAAATTTGAATCAAATATACCCACTATTAAAAAATCTAAAAACTTTTAACTCAACAAAATAATACTTGTTTCAATTATTTACTTTTGCAACATGGAAATAATTATTGCAATTGTTATTGGTTTATTTGTCGTTACCGGGATAATAATACTTGTAAAAGTAAACCGTGGTAAGGAGAAAATCCAGGAGGTGAAGGAGTTTTCAGCTCCTGCTTCAGATTGTTGCGGGGCGCACGAAGTTTGTGATTTCGATGAGATAAAAGCCGACGTTAACAGAATTGAATATTACGACGACGAAGAACTTGACGCCTACAAAAACAAAAATGAAAAGGAATACACAAGCGAGCAGATCGACCAATTCCGCGAAATACTTTATACCCTGAAAACTGCTGAAATCCGCTACTGGCTTTTAAGCATTGAAAGACGTCATATCAATCTCCCGACCATTTTAATGAGCGAAGCCCGGATGCTGATGGCGGAAGGATAATCGACTCATTTATTTTTCAGTGAAATCATTTTTTATTCCAAAATTCAGAACATTTTTCCTGCTCAGCTATTCTTAAAACCGAAAATCCCAAATCAATCGCTTTGCTAAAATCCTCGCAGCCCAGTTTCTTGTTGCCCAATTCGTAATTAGCCAAACCTCGCAAAAAGTAAGCATTTTTATTGTTCGGTTCCAACAAAATAGCTTTGTTACAATCTGCAATAACACCTTCCATGTCATTTGGAAAT
The DNA here is from genome assembly GCA_035391305.1 of Draconibacterium sp. Lineage (GTDB taxonomy): Bacteria > Bacteroidota > Bacteroidia > Bacteroidales > Prolixibacteraceae > Draconibacterium. The sequence continues at coordinate 4,985 of DAOPKR010000172.1, read as the reverse complement.
CTGGTGCCTGCCCGGTTTATATAAACTCTCGCATTTGTCGTTTCGTTTTTTAAATATTCATCAAAATCAGATTTCGCCTTTGCTGAATTACCAATGGCCATATTTATTCTCGCCCTGCTTAAATACAAATCTTTATCCGTGTTGTTAGACATTTTCTTATTCAATTCTTCAAGTAAAGCATTGAATTCAGGTTTTGTCCAGTAACCCATTGTCGATTTTATCCGTCCTCCGCATTCGTCGTCAATCAAATCAAAAGCCAGATAATAATCTGTTTTATATATCTGATACTGACCTTTGTTTTGGCACATCTCACCTTGTTTATCAATAAAAATTACAGTATCGTTCCGAATTTCATATTCCGAAACTACATCAATGGACTTGTCATTTCCTAAATCTGCCTCAACTAAACCATTTTCTTTAAACTCAATGGCAATCGGGCCGTTTTGTCCAATCCTGACCCATATCCCAACAATGTTAATATTATCTTTTACATTGGTCCCCGTTGTTCGGAATTTTTCATTTCCGATAGAATTAAATCCTGAAAAAATGTTAATTACACAGGTTGTTACAAGAAAATAAACTGCCTTCATAATTTTTGGTTTTAAGTTATAATATTTTGTACATAAGTCAATTAAGAGATTTAAAATTAAAAAACATTTTACCCGTTTACAAAAATGTTTTTATTAAAATCGAAATTGTCAGCAATAAAAATTTCTTTTTTGCATTTGCATAAAAAAAAATTCTACTTTGAACCGTTCAAAAATTATTATAATTCAAAACCATTTTAAACATGAAAACTACCTTTCTGCTGTGTTCCCTACTTTTTATTGCTGAAATTATTTCAGCCCAAACCGTGAAACGCCCGCTCACCCACAACGATATTCTAAAATGGAACCGCATTACCGAAACCCAGATATCAAACAACGGAAAGTTTATCGTTTACAAGCTGGAACCCTGGAAAGGCGACCCGGTTTTGAAAATTTCAACACCAAAAGCTGAAGAAATCGCTTCGTTTAATTGTGGAACGGATGCTCAGATTACTTCTGATTCAAAATTTGTGGTTTTTACCGTAAAACCTGCGGAAGACACAATCCGGCAATTAAAACTCAAAAAGACAAAAAAGGAAGATTTGCCAATTGATAAACTGGCCATTTACAACCTTGAAAATCATAAAACCGATACAATTGAAAACCTGGTTTCGGTGAAAGTTCCCGAAAAGTGGGCGGGCTGGATTGCCTGGCAAACTGAAGCGCCAAAAGACACGACAAGTAAAGGTAAAAGTGAAAAGGAAAAAGGGAAAAGTACTTCTGATAAAAGTGGGGAAAAAGTGTATCCGCTGTTTGTAAAAAATTTAATTACAAACGAAATTTCTGAGTTTCCGGTAGTAAGTAATTATGAATTTGCTGAGGAAAAAGAGGCGCTGGTTTTTATTTCCGAAGGAAAAGACAGCACTTTTGATGCAGGGGTTTATTTCATCAATCTGAATGATAATAAAACACAAAAAATATTGGATGCCAAAGGAAAATTCAGGCAATTAACGATAAGTAAAAAAGGAGAAAACGTAGCTTTTCTTGCCGATACTTTGACAGCTAATAAAAAGGAAGCTGCGAAATACAATTTGTTTCTCCGGGGCAAAAATGGAAATGCGGAAGTTGTTGTTGACAATTCAAATGCGGCACTTTCTGAAAACCTGGAAATTTCGGAAAACGGAAAATTATCGTTTTCTGATAACGGGAAACGCCTGTTTTTTGGAACGGCGCCTAAAAAAGCAGAAAAAGACACAACAATTCTCGATGAGGAAATTCCCGTTCTCGACATTTGGACATGGAATGAAGAGGAGTTGCAATCCGCTCAAATCGTAAATAAAAACCGCGATTTGAAAAAATCATACCTCGCAGTTTTTCAACCCGAAAATGAAAAAACGGTTCAATTGGAAACACCTGAATTTTCTTCAATCCGCCAAATCAAAAAGGGTGATTCAGATAAATTGCTTGCATGGTCGAACCGCCCGTATGCAGTGCAAAGTATGTGGGAAGGCAGCCCCGTTCACAACGATTTTTACCTTGTTGATATGCAAACCGGCAACGCTGAAATGATAAAAAAGGACATGCGCGCAACTCCGCAGGTTTCGCCCGAAGGAAAATATTTGTATTGGTACAGTGCGGCTGACACGTCATGGATTACTTACAATATCGAAAGCGGAAAAGAATTTAAAGTTACTGCGGCATCAACTGTTCAAACTGCCGATGAACTAAATGACGTACCTAATTTCCCTGACAGTTACGGACTTGCCGGCTGGACAAAAAACGATGATGCAATACTTGTTTACGACCGCTTCGACATTTGGAAGATTGATCCCGAAAATAAATATGTACCGGTTAATATTACACAGAACGGCCGCCAAAAAAATATAAGCTACAGGTTGGTGAAATTTGATGAAGAGCAGGGCAGGGGCAGGTTTAACCGTGGGGATGAGAAAGCCGTCGATATAAATAAACCGCTGTTCCTTACCGGGCACAACGAAATTACACGAGCCGACGGATATTACCAGGTTGAACCTGGAAACGCAAAAAGTCCAAAAGAACTTTTCAGTGGAAATTTTAGTCTGAACAATCCGAAAAAGGCAAAAGAGGCGGAACTTATTGTTTTTACAAAAGAAGATTTTCAAACTTACCCTAATTTGCTGGCTACCGGCCTGAGTTTCAAAAAACCGGTGCAAATAAGCGATGCAGCGCCACAGCAAAAAGATTTTTTATGGGGAACGGCAGAACTTGTTTCGTGGACTTCGCTTGACGGGCTGAAACTTGAAGGTACTTTACACAAACCCGAAAATTTCGACCCGACAAAAAAGTACCCAATGATCGTGAATTTTTACGAGAAAAGTTCGCAGGAGCTGCTTAGCTACCGGATGCCCGAACTGCACCGCTCAACCATCGATTACCACTATTACACAAGCAACGGTTATTTGGTTTTTAATCCCGACGTGTATTACAAGGAAGGTTACCCCGGCGAAGATGCTTTTAATTGTGTGATGCCGGGAGTTACTGCGTTAATCGGTTTAGGATTTGTTGACGAAAAACATATTGGAGCGCAGGGCCACAGCTGGGGCGGATACCAGGTTGCTTATCTGGCAACGCGCACCAACCTTTTTGCCGCTATTGAATCGGGTGCGCCCGTTGTAAATATGTTCAGCGCCTACGGTGGAATTCGCTGGACAAGCGGGCTGAACCGTTCCTTCCAATACGAACACTCGCAAAGCCGTATCGGGAAATCTATTTGGGAATCGCCATTGCGTTATATCGAAAACTCGCCGGTTTTTACGCTCGACAAAATTCAAACCCCAATATTAATTATGCACAACGATGACGATGGCGCGGTGCCATGGTACCAGGGAATTGAGTTTTTTACCGGTTTGCGCCGCCTGCAAAAACCAGCCTGGCTCCTCAATTACAACGAAGCCGACCACTGGCCCACAAAACTGCGCGACAAGGAAGATTTTCAAATCCGCCTCGCCCAGTTTTTCGACCATTATTTAAAAGGAGAACC
>DAOPKR010000172.1:0-1339 GCA_035391305.1 Draconibacterium sp. | reverse complement strand
TGGCAGCCACCCAAAGTTTGTTAAAAATCCGGAATCTTATTTTTATACCCGGGCTATCGCATGTTGATGAAATTGAATTGCTTTTGGCGATTTAATCTTTCTGTACAATCAACAGACAATTAAAATTATTTTAACAAACAAAAAAATATTCTTCGTATTAGATGAAAACAGTTGAGAAAAACATTGAACGCGTTATTTTCTTTAGTCGTTGGTTGCAAATGCCCGTTTATTTGGGGCTTGTTGTAGCATCCGTTTTATATGCTGCAAAGTTTATAGTGCAGTTATGGCATTTAATCAGAGATTTTTCTGTTTTAAACGAAAGCACATTCATGTTGTCCATTTTGGGACTTGTTGATATTTCGATGGTAATAAATCTTTTGGTAGTTGTATTCATTGGTGGTTACTGGACTTTTGTAAGCAAAATAGAATTCGACAACCATGCCGATAAACCGGATTGGTTAACAAAGGTCAACGCGAGCACTTTAAAGATTAAACTTATTATTTCGCTGGTAAGTATTTCAGGGGTGCATTTGTTAAAAACTTTTATCGACATACATAATATTCCAATGCAGGATGCTTTGTTGCAAATGGGAATTCATTTTGTCTTTTTACTCTCGGCTGTAATACTGGCATACACAGATAAACTTATGCATTCCCATGAACCATCTGAAGCTCACAAAGCAATTGAAAAATAAAAACAGGTTACTCAAATCACATTCAACACAATTTAATTAATAGCACAATTCAAGAAATTTATGACAGATAGATATTCAACCAAAAGGTTGACTTTAATAAACCGTTATTACAAAATAACACGCTTTTATCCATTTTTAAAAAACACGGCTATAAAAGCAGGAGTCACAATAATTGTATTTGTTTTACTGATTATCGGGCTTGAAATATTCGTTTTGGATATCAATTCAATACTAAATAATTTGGTAGCCACTTATTCTCCTAAGGTAATATTTACCGTCTTTTTAATTTCCGAAGCTATACTGGGAATAGTTCCTCCGGAAGTTTTTATTGCCTGGGCTTCAAAATCAGTAACTCCCTGGTTATTTCTGTTAGTTCTGGCAACCATGTCCTACATCGGTGGAATAATTTCGTATTTCATTGGTAACCGGATTTTTTTAATCCCATCGGTTAAAAAACACATGGAGAACAAAATTGCAAAGCACATTGCCAATTTGCGGAAATGGGGCGGATTCTTTGTTCTTATGGGCGCATTGCTCCCAATTCCGCATTCGCTGGTTAGTTTAGCTTCGGGGCTGATTAAGTACAATTTCAGAAGTTATTTGTTGTGGGCGCTTTTCAGGTATGCGCGTTTTGCAATGTATGC
>DAOPKR010000171.1:0-6948 GCA_035391305.1 Draconibacterium sp. | reverse complement strand
CATTACGGCGCGGCAAATTTCTTTAATTCCGGCACAAACACCATTCAAATGCGAATGTGCCTTGTATGCAAAAATTGATGGAGCAGAAAAACTTGTGCGTGAGTTTTCTTTCGACAGAAGTAATTTTTCCGTAAATGTTGGCCCAATTGTAAAAGGCGAACTGGCGATTGCTTTGCCGGATATAAAAACTGATGAATTCAAATTGGTTTTGCAAAATTTCGGAGGTAATTTGAACAGTGTTGGATTTGCTGAAATAAATATTTCGGAGGCAGCCGTACTTGAAAATTATGTTGAAAAACAATTGGGGAAAATGTTTCCAACGCCGTTACCGTTCTGGAATTCGTATTTGTGGAAAAACCAGGAAGGAAGTATTGAAAAGGATATGCTTGTTGATGCGGGCGAAGTAATCGACATTAGTGATAAACTGGATGAAAACGGCAAATTAATTTGGGATGCCCCAGCTGGCAACTGGACGGTCATGCGAATAGGGATGACACCAACCGGCACAAAAAATTCGCCATCAGCGCCTCAGGGACAAGGTTATGAAATAGATAAAATGAGCAGCGATCTGGCCCGGTTTCATTTTGAAAACTTTGTTGGCGAATTTCTGAAACGGATTCCTGAAGATAGCAAATCAGCTTTTAAATATGTTATTGCCGACAGTTACGAAATGGGATCGCAGAACTGGACTGATGGGTATGAAACAAAATTCAGGGAAAAATATGGATATGATCCAGTTAAATATTTACCCGTTTTGTCGGGGCGGATTGTGGGTAGTGTGGAAGAATCGAACCGTTTTTTGTGGGATTTGCGTCGTTCGGTTGCTGATGATGTTGCCCACGAATATGTTGGTGGTTTGCGGAAAGTGAGCAATGAAAACAACCTCAGATTATGGCTCGAAAATTATGGACACTGGGGTTTCCCATCGGAATTTATGATGTATGGCGGGCAGTCGGATTTAGTTGGCGGTGAATTCTGGAACGAAGGAACATTGGGCAATATTGAGTGTAAAGCTGCATCGTCAGCTGCCCATGCCTACGGAAAACCAATTACTTCAGCCGAGGCTTTTACCGCTTCAGGGAAAGCATACGCACGTCATCCGGCAAAACTCAAAAAACGTGGTGACTGGAGCTACACCGAGGGAATTAACCATTTTGTTGTGCACCTGTACATTCATCAGCCCGACGATGTTCGGGTGCCGGGAATGAACGCCTGGTTCAGCACCGAATTTAACCGTCACAACACATGGTTTGGTCAGGCAAATTATTATTTCGATTATTTACGCCGTTGCCAGCATATGTTGCAACTGGGAAAATATACCGCCGATGTTTGTTATTTTATTGGCGAAAATGCCCCCATTATGACGGGTGGCCGCACCCCTGAAATTCCTGATGGTTTTTCATTCGATTACATAAATGCAGAGGTTATTTTGAACCGGCTTACCATTAAAGACGGTAAATTTATGCTGCCGGACGGAATGACTTACAGTGTTATGGTTCTTCCTCCGCTTGAAACTATCCGACCCGAAGTATTATTGAAACTGGAACAACTTGTTCAGCAGGGAGGAGTTATATTAGGTCCGAAACCTGAAAAATCGCCTGGTCTTCAGAATTATCCTGAATGCGATGCGCAGGTTCAGGAATTGGCTGCAAAACTTTGGGCTGGCGAAGTTCAGGATGGAAAAATGATAAACAGGTATGGAAACGGACTTGTATTGAACGGACAGGATCTGACTGAAGTTTTTCAAATCCTCAAGCTTAAAAAAGATTTTGATTTGGACAAACAAGTACCTGTATTATGGACGCACCGGACCATGCCGGGTATGGATATTTATTTCATCACAAACCAGGGCGATGATGAAGTGGAGATCAATCCTGTTTTTCGTGTTGATTCGAAATTAAAACCCCAGTTGTGGGATGCTGTAACCGGTAGTATCAGACAGTTAAATGATTTTCAGAAAACTGAAAACGGAACTGCTGTTCCTGTTAAATTGAAACCCGCAGAAAGTTGGTTTCTTGTTTTTACCAATGCTGTAAATGCTGAAGTTAAAAAAGGGTTCAAAACAAATTTTCCTGAACCTGAAGTAATTCAGACGCTCGAAAATACTTACACGGTTGATTTCAAAAATAAAGCAATTGGCCCGCAGCAAGCTGTTGCTTTTGAGAAACTCACTGACTGGGCTGAATCGACCGACGAAAAAATAAAGTATTATTCGGGAACTGCAGTTTACACCACCACTTTCAATTTCGAAAAAGTTGACGATACTTCAGAATATTTCATCAACCTTGGCAATGTTGGTGTTATGGCGACAGTTAAACTTAATGGTAAGAATGCAGGCGGTGTGTGGATGGCGCCCTATCGTTTAAACGTATCGGATTTATTGCAGACAGGCGAAAATCAACTTGAAATTGAGGTGGCCAACCTTTGGCGCAACCGTTTAATTAAAGACAAAATGCTGCCCGACAACGAAAAATATACATGGACAGTGGTTGAAGATATTGCGCCCGGGGAAGAACCATTACCTGCAGGATTGCTTTCACCGGTTTCGATTGAAATGCTTAAATAAATCAGTATTCAATTGTAAATACAGTGTTTTTGTATTTCTAAACCCATCTGTTTTTGTGTTTGAGTAAGCCAAAAAATTATGAAATAAGTCTTTCTTTCACCCAAACGTTTATCTCAAATTAGTTTTGATCTTAAAAACAAAAAAAAAACAAAGGGTGCCGGTAACAGCACCCTTTGTTTTTAGATATTACAGGATATATATTTTAAGTTATTGATTTAAAATTATTTTCGGGGATAGTGTTTAACTCAGTAGATACGTTTTACCTTCGTTTACGAGTTTCAGAATCAATTCACCAAATAAAGTATTTGCCCACGCAAACCACGAACGGGTAAAGTTTTTTGGGTCGTCTTTATGGAATGTTTCGTGCATAAAACCGGTTTCAGCATCTGTATTTCGCAGGGTTTTCACACACCAGGCAATTTCTTTGTCGTCGGTGCTTGTCATGGCGCGCATAATAATGCTCATTGGCCAAACCATGTCGTAACCCACGTGCGGTCCTCCAATTCCTTCGCCGGCTTTTCCTTTAAAGAAATATGGATTATCACCGCTCCAAACCAATTTACGCGTGTTTTGGTAAATTGGGTCGTTTAATTCAACCGAACCGAGATAGGGCAGGGCAAGCAAACTCGGCACGTTGGCATCGTCCATAAAAGTTGCATTTCCAAAACCGTCAACTTCAAACGCATACACTTTGCCATATTTTTTGTGTTCGATAACTGCGTATTTCTGAATGGCGGCATTTACTTCCTCAGCCAGATCTGTACATTTTTTTGCGAACGCTTTATCACCTGTAACTTTGTTGCTGATTTCCGCAAGTTGTTTTAGCGAAATAACGGCAAACAAATTCGATGGAATTAAAAATCCGTAAGTCGCTGCGTCGTCTGATGGCCGAAACGAAGAATTAATCAAACCAACAGGTTTTAGCGGGCGACCATATCCGCCGTTTGACAAAGTATCCAGTTGGCGGTCAGTCACACGCGCGAATTTATACGGTCCAAGTCCGTCTTTCCGTTGCTGAACGATAAAAGTATCCACAATTTTTGCTGCGCCCTTTTGCCAGTCTCCGTCAAAAACCGAAGTGTCGCCTGTGGTAAGCCAGTAGTGGTATGCTAAGCGCACTGTGTAAGCCAGCGAGTCAATTTCCCATTTGCGTTCGTGCAGGCCGTCTTTCATATCGGTGTAGTCTTTCGCCCATTCGCCCGGCACCAACTCTTTGTTAAATGCGTTGGCATACGAATCGAGCAAAACACATTGCGTTTGACGATGAACCACGCCTGCCAGTAATTTCTGCAATTCTTTATCGTCTTTCGCCAAAGGTAAATATGGCCAAACCTGTGCCGACGAATCGCGCAACCACATGGCATGAATATCGCCGGTAATTACAAAAGTATCGGGTTTGCCGTTTTTTGTGCCGAATTCAACAGTTGTGTCCAGCGTGTTTGGGAAACAGTTTTCGAACATCCACGCCAGTTTTGGGTCTTTAAGTTTTGCTTTTGTGGCTGCAATTGTTTTTTCAACCGCTGCTGAAGTAAAATGCCGTTTTCCGACCGGCGGGCGGTTTGTTGTATATTCAACCTTTGCTGTTGATGCAAATGCTGCACCGGTTCCTGCTATTGTCAATCCGCCTACTACTACTGTTCCTTTCTTAATAAAATCTCTTCTGTTTGTCATTCTTTTTATATGTTTTTAAATTCTTTTACAGAACACTGATAACACTGATGAAACAGATATTCACTGTTAAAAATCAGCGAAAATCATTAAAATCAGTGTTATCTGTGTTCCATTGTTTTCAATTTTAAATTATCAAAATAATCTTTTATTATTTAATGCTGTCTCAATTGAAGAAAAGTAACGTTTTCGTTGTGATTTATTCCTTAATTCAAAATCTAAAAGAATAATCTGCAAATGATTTACTTTACCTCATTCACTTCCAAAACCACACTTGTTCTTCTTAAACTAACCGATGGATTTATTCCAACTTTCATCAAAAAGTCGCCTGAATATATTTTGCCTTCTGCAAGTGGTGAGCGTGTTCCGGGGTAAATATTGATTTCTTTTACTTCATAATTTTTCCCGGCATCCAATCCGTCAAGTTTAACCGGTAAAACCGAAGTGTCAATTTGCTGACGGTTGTTTACAAGGTAGTTAAATACAACAGCTTTACTTTTATCCGAACTTGCGTACATCAGCGATGCTATGTTGTTTTCGTGTGGATTTACCAGCCTGTATAAATCGCCGTGCCACACAATATCTTTAAAATCGTGATAATTTTTTACGGCTTGTTTGGCGAATTCCATATCTTTTTCATTTAGTTCGCCGGCAACAATATCAAAACCGAGTTTTCCCATGCTGGCCACGTCAACCCTGAATTTAAGCGGTTGTTTGCCCCAGTCGGTAACATGGTTGTCGCTCACAATTGCGGGGTAGAAATACGAATAATCCCACTGCATAAAAATCCTTTCGATGGGTTCGGTGTCGTCGCTCAGCCAGAATTCAGTAAAATATTTCAGCAATTCATAATCGGCACGGCCGCCGCCACCCGAACAAAGCATCATCGGCACTTTTGGGTATTTGGCACGAAGCCGTTCCAAAACACTGTACAAACCATGTACATAGTCAACATATAATTGCGATTGCGGCAAACCCTGTTTTTTCAGGTATTCTGAATTTGCATTGTAAATAACAGAGTTGCAATCCCATTTTATAAAAGCCAGATCGGGGTTTTTTGTGAAAAGATTGTCAACCACGCCAAACACAAAATCCTGCACTTCGGGGTTACTCATATCGAGCACCAACTGGTTGCGGAAATAAACTTCAGGGCGGTCGGGCTGGCGGATCACCCAATCCAGGTGATTTTCATAGAGTTCGCTTTTGGGATTTACCATTTCGGGTTCAATCCAGATACCAAATTTAACACCTGCTTTTGTGGCTTCTTTTACAAGATATCCAATTCCGTTGGGTAGTTTCTTTACGTTTTCCTTCCAGTCTCCAAGCCCTGCGTTATCGCCATTTCTCGGATATTTATTGCCAAACCAGCCATCATCGAGCAAAAACAAATCAACACCCAAATCATTTGCATCTTTAAACAATTCGGTTAGTTTATTTTCATCGAAATTAAAATAGGTAGCTTCCCAGTTGTTGAGCAAAGTCAGGCGTTCGCCCTGCCCGTCGAGTACCCTGTATTTGCGGGCCCAGTTGTGCAGGTTGCGGCTGGCCTCGCCGGTTCCGTTATCAGAAATTGTGTAAATAAAAGAAGGTGTTTTGAACGTTTCTCCGGCTTTTAATGCATATTCCGATGCGTAAGGATTAATACCGGCAATCAAACGCAGGTTTTCATAGGAATCCACTTCAAAATCGATTTTGAAATTGCCGCTCCAGGCCAGTTGACCCAGCAAAACTTTGCCGCTTTTTTCGGTGGCTTTTTCTCCCATCGACAACATGAAAGTGTGCGATTGCAGCAACATGGCGCGTGCACCCAATTTCGAGTCGATGGTGTGAATACCGCGTACTAGTTTGGTTTCGGTGGGCTGCATTTCTTTTGCCCATTTGTTGCTGTACGTAGTCAGGTAAAAATCCTTGTCGGTAAAATACAGGTTTGCCGAAGCATATTTTTTCAAAACTACCGGTTTTGGCTCGCTGTGTCTGATTTCAGTCCACTGTTCAATCACATTTTCTTTTTCCCAAACCTGATATACCAGCGTTACCTCAAACGGATAGTTGGGGTCTTTCAACAAAATCCTTGTGATAGATGAGTTTGCATCTGCTTTTTCCTTTTTGTGGCTCACATAAAGCAGTTCCAGCGACGGGTTTCCATCGGCATGAAGTACCTGGATGGCAGGTTCGGCAAGGTTCCATGTTCCGGCGGGTGTGTAGGCCGAATTGTTGATTCCTGCGTTGTTGTCGAAAAAGTGAAATTGTTGTGCAACAGCGGAATAATCGTTTTCGCTTTTTAAAGGCGCACCTGAATAAACTGTCATCAAACGGTTTTGATTGTCGGTTTGAAGCACGACTGCAGTGTTCTGCGTTTCAATTGGAATGGTAATTTTTTGCGCGTAAACTGTAAAAAGCAGTGATGCAAAACCAATGGTTACCAAAGTTTTTTTCGATAGCAGAATTTGTTTTAACTGTTTCATTTTAGCTGGTTTTAGATTTTTGACTTCAAAAGTACAAAAATGCCCGGCAAAATTCTTTTATTGTGGTTTGAAAAACCATTAAAACCAACATTTGACTGACTCAAAAAGATTTAATAAAACCCCACTCATTTTATAAAATAGTTTTGTGTTTTATAATACTGTTTTTTAAAAGTTTATAAATTTGAAATCGCAATCAAATTAAACCAAACATTATGCACAAAATTTTCCTTCACAAAAAACCCCAATTTA